>CAJAYO010000857.1 GCA_903948415.1 uncultured Opitutia bacterium
CCTCCCTCCCGCCCACCGCCGCCGGCTGCATGACGGAGGTTTCCCACGTTTATCCGTGCTCATCCGCCCATTCCGTGGTTAAACCCACCCCTCTTTCACCCATGAACTGGTCCCGCTTCAAAACCCACTCCTACCACTACCCCGACCTCGGCGTCTCGCTCGACCTTTCCCGCCTGCCGTTTCCCGACGATTTTCTCGCCGCCAAAGAAGCCGCCGTGCAGCAGGCCTTCGCCGACATGGCCGCCCTCGAGCAGGGAGCCATCGCCAACCCCGACGAGAAGCGCATGGTCGGCCACTACTGGCTCCGCGCCCCCCAGCTCGCCCCCTCCCCCGAGCTGACCCACGAGATCACGTCCACCCTCGCCGCGATCAAAGATTTTTCCGCCCAGGTCCACGCCGGCACGGTCGCCGGCCCCAAGGGCAAATTCAAACACCTCCTCGTCATCGGCATCGGCGGCTCCGCCCTCGGCCCCCAATTCGTCGCCCACGCCCTCGGCCAGCCCCGCAAGGACAAGCTCGCCGTCGCCTTCTTCGACAACACCGACCCCGACGGCATCGACTACGTTCTCGCCGGCCTCCGCGGCCAGCTCGCGAAAACCCTCGTTCTCGTCATCTCGAAATCCGGCGGCACCGCCGAAACCCGCAACGGCATGCTCGAGGCCATCGCCGCCTTCCGGGCCGCCGGCCTCGACCACGCGAAACACTTCGTCGCCGTCACCGGCGTCGGCTCGAAACTCGACGCCACCGCCGTATCCGAAAACTGGCTCGCCCGCTTCCCCATGTGGGACTGGGTCGGCGGCCGCACCAGCGAGCTCTGCGCCGTCGGTCTCCTCCCCGCCGCCCTCCAGGGCCTCGACATCTCGGCCCTGCTCGACGGCGCCGCCGCGATGGACGCCGTGACCCGCCGCACCACCACCGCCGAAAATCCCGCCGCGCTCCTCGCCCTCATGTGGCACTTCGCCACCGACGGCCGCGGCGCCAAGGACATGGTCGTCCTCCCCTACAAGGACCGCCTCCTCCTCTTCTCGCGCTATCTCCAACAGCTCGTGATGGAATCCCTCGGCAAAGAGCACGACCTGAAGGGCCACGTCGTCAACCAGGGCATCGCCGTCTACGGCAACAAGGGCTCCACCGACCAGCACGCCTACGTGCAACAGCTCCGCGACGGCGTGAACAACTTCTTCGTCACCTTCATCGAGGTCCTCAAGGACCGCGACGCGAAAACCTCCCTCGAGGTCGAGCCCGGCGTCACCGCCGGCGATTTTCTCCAGGGCTTCTACCTCGGCACCCGCGCCGCCCTGAGCGAAAAGGACCGCCACTCGCTCACCATCACCTTGCCCGACGTCTCGCCCCGCACGCTCGGCATGCTGATCGCCCTCTACGAACGTGTCGTCGGCCTCTACGCGTCCCTCATCGGCATCAACGCCTACCACCAGCCCGGCGTCGAAGCCGGCAAGAAGGCCGCCGGCGGCGTCATCGCCCTCAAACTCAAACTCGCCGCCGCCCTCGCCGCCGCCCCCGGAAAGCCGTTCACCGCCGAGGAACTCGCCACCGCCGCCGGCGCTCCCGATCAGGCCGAGGTCGCCTTCAAGATCCTCGAACACTTGGCCGCCAACAAATCCACCGGCGTGAAAAAACGCGCCAAGACCCCGTGGTTCACCTCCACCTACCGCGTCTAAAGGGGGGCGGACTTCCGTCCGCCCTCTTTTTCCCTGACCGCCTCGGCTCACCGTGAGAAACACCCCGCTCTTCGTCCTCTGCGCCTTCGCCCTCCTCGGCGCGGTGTTCTCCGGCGCCCTCTACCTCAAGATCGGCAATTCCAAACAAATCCTCGCCGCCGAACTGGCCTCGGCCCACGACCGCACCACCCGGCTTCAAGCCGACCTCGCCGCCGCCCACGAGCAAACCGGCTCGCTCAAAGCCCAGGTCGCCGCCCTCGACGCCAGCCTCGACACGGCCCGCACCGAACTCGCCGCGACCGCGGAAAAACTCTCCTCCGCCGAACTTCGCGCCGTCGTCCTCGATCACGACCTCTCCTCCGCCCAAAAACGCCTCACCCTCCACGAGCAAAACGCCCAGGCCCTCGGCGCCGAGGTCGCCGCCCTCCGCGCCGACCTCGACGACTCCCGCAACTCCAACGCGTCCCCCGAAGCCGTCGCCGCCTACAAAACCACCATCGCCGAGCTGGAGAAACAGCTCGCGACGGCCCGGCAGGGGGCGACCGCCGGCGTCGGCTACGGTGCCGCGACCGCCGCGTTCACCAACCGCTCCGGCCGCGCCTCCGTCCTCAGCATCGGCCCGTCCAGCGCGTTCGTCGTGCTCAATTTCGGCTCCGCCCGCGGCGCCCAGCTCGGCCAGCGCCTCACCGTCAGCCAGGGAACCGAAATCGTCGCCACGGTTCTCATCAGCGACGTCCGCACCCATTTTTCCATCGCGCAGGTGCAGCCCGATACCTTGCGCGGAGTCTTGCAGAAGGGCGATTCCGCCCTATTAGTCCGAACACCATGACCTCGCTCAAGAAGCCCATCCTCGCCCTCCTCCTGCTCGCATGCGGCGCCATTTTCACCGGCTGCTCGACCCGCACGCAGAAGGAAACGTCCATTCCGTGGAGCCGTCCCGCCGGCTGGGAAGGGCAGATCCCCGGCATGGGCCAACCCTCCGGCCGCTGAGCCCTTGCTCCGCGCGCGCCCGCTCCGGCGGGCGCGGCGATCCCGCCGTCGGCCACTTTCCCTCTCGCCAAATCCGGCCTCGCGCCGGATTTTTTTGTGCCCGCCCTATGCCCGACGCCCCCGCCGCCAACTCCTCGCTCACCCCGCAACCGGGCACGCTCTACGTCGTCGCCACCCCCATCGGCAATCTCGCCGATCTCACCGAACGCGCCCGCGCCCTCCTCGGCGCCGTCGACCTCGTCGCCTGCGAGGACACCCGCACCACCGGCGGCCTCCTCACCCGCTTCGGCCTCCGCCGGGAACTCATTTCGTATCACGACCACAACGAAACCTCCGCCGCCGAACACATCGCCACCCAGATCGCCGCCGGCAAATCCGTCGCGCTGGTCAGCGACGCCGGCACCCCCGCCATCAGCGACCCCGGCTTCCGGCTCGTGCGCGCCTGCCGCCGTCGCGGTCTCCCCGTCGTCCCCGGCCCCGGCGCCTGCGCCGTCGCCGCCGTGCTGAGCGCGAGCGGCCTGCCCACCAACGGGTTTCTCTTCGCCGGTTTCCTCATCGCCAAAACGTCCGCCCGCGTCGCCTTCCTCCAAAAATACCGCGACTTCGAATTCACCCTCGCGCTCTACGAAAGCTGCCACCGCATCGACAAATTCGCCGACGAAATCGTCGCCACCCTCGGCCCCGACCGCGTGATCTGCTTCGCCCGCGAGGTCACCAAACTCCACGAAACCTGGCTCGTCGGCCGCGCCGCCGACGTCCGCGACCGCCTCCTCAAGGGCAGCCTCAAGGGCGAGTTCGTCGTCCTCATCGCCCCCGCCGATTTCACGTTGTAGTCGCGACCATGCCGCGGACGGTGCGCCTCCCGACTTTCCTTTCGCGGATTTCGCGTGTTTCGTCCGGTCATGTCCGGTCCCTCCGTCGCCGTCATCGATATCGGTTCGAATTCGATCAAACTCCTCGTCGCCCACCGCAGGCCCGACGGCCAGGTCACGGCCCGGCTCAGCCGCACCCTCGACGCGCGGATCAGTGCCGGCATTTCCCGCTCCGCCCCGCAACTCAGTGAAGAGGGCATGGCCCGCGGGCAGACCGCCATCCAAACCCTCCTGGCCGACGCCAGCCCGTTCGCCCCCGCCTGCATCGTGCTCGTCGCCACCAGCGCCGTCCGCGACGCCCGCAACGGCGCCGACTTCATCGCGCGCGTCCGCGCCTTGACGGGCCACACCCTCCGCATCCTCAGCGGCGACGAGGAGGCCAACCTCATCGGCCGCGGCCTCACCTGCGACCCGGCGCTCGCCGCCCTGCGCGACTTCTACGTTTTCGATCTCGGCGGCGGCAGCCTCGAGTGCCTCGCCTTCCGCGACCGCCGGATCACCCGGGCCGTCAGCCTCCAGCTCGGCTGCGTCCGTCTCACCGAAAAATTCGTCGCCGACCGGTCCGCCCCCTTCGCCGAGCCCGCCGCCACGGCCATCGCCAGTCACATCCGTGCCACCCTCGCCGCCTCGGATTTCGCCTTTTCCCTCCCCCCCGTCGCCGTCGCCGTCGGCACGGGCGGCACCGTCACGACCGCGCGCGCGATTCTCGCCGCGCGCGCCGGCGCCACGCTCGAACAAACGGATACGCTCGTCACGCTCGCCGACCTCCGCGCGCTGCTGGCGTGGCTCGGCGCCCTGCCGCTCGCGCCCCGGCAGCAAATCCCCGGCCTGCCGCCGGCCCGCGCCGATGTCTTTCCCACCGCCCTCGCAACCGTGATCGCCCTCGCGGAAACCGGCGGCTTCCCCGCCTACCGGAACTCCCTCCACAACCTCCGCTACGGCCTCGCCGCCGAGGCGCTCGACGCCCGATGAGCCGCCCCCTTCGCCTCACCTTGTCGCTCGCCGTGCTCGCGCTCCTGCGCGGCTCGCTGGCGGCTCAGCCCTCCGCGACCACGCCCCTCATTCCGCTGCCGGCCGGCTGGCGTCTCGCCGCTGAGTTGATGGCAGGATTCCCCGCCCAAGGCCTGCAAGTGTACGCCCTCGAGGCATCGCCCCCCGCCACGCCCGCCAAAGTCTACTGCCTCGCCTGGGACACCACCGCACCCACCGTCGCGTTCAAGCCCGTCCTGTCCGCCACGCCGCGCACGCCGACGCAGTTTGCCGCCCAGGAGAGCGGCACGGTCTACGCCGCGTTGAACGGCGGTTTCTTCGGCGGCAACCAATCCTTCAGCCTCGTGCAACAGGCCGGCGCCGTCCTCGCGGCGAACGTCAAATCCGTTTCCCGCACGTTTCAGGGCGCCGCGACCGCCTACTTTCCGACGCGGGCCGCTTTCGGCATCACCGCGGGAGGCCGGCTCACGACCGATTGGGTCTATAGTATCGGCAACGCCAACACGCCGGTGGTCGCCTATCCCGACCCCAGCCCCAACCGCCTCGGCAACGCCCCGCAACCCGTCCCGACGCTCGCCTTCCCCGCCGGCGGCACGCCGTGGATCATGGAACACGCCATCGGCGGGTCGCCGATGTTGGTCAAGGACGCCCAGGTCCGCGTGACCGACCAGGAGGAGTTGATTGACCTCAACAACACCACGCCTCGTGCGCGCTCGGCCATCGGCTACACCGCCGCCGGAATCGTCCTCCTCGTCGCCGCCGAGGGAGACAACGCTCCCGGACCGGCCGGTTTCTCGCTCGTCCAATTCGCCACGCTGCTGCGCTCCCTCGGCTGCGTCGGCGCCGTCAACCTCGACGGCGGCGGTTCCACCTCGCTGGTCATCGACGGCCGGACCACGGTGCGCCCCAGTGACGGCCGCGAACGCCCCGTGATTTCCGCGCTGCTGCTGGTCGATCCCAGTGCCCCTTCCGCCGCGACCGCCGCGCCCCTCATCGCCCACCAACCGTGGGACCTGCCGGTGGCCGCCGGCAGCCGTGCGACGCTGCACACCTCCGCCACCGGCGGAGGCCTCTCCTATCGCTGGTCCCTCAACGGCAACCCCATCGCCGGTGCGACCCAAGCCAGTCATACGCTTCCCGCGGTCACCCTCGACGCTGCGGGCCTCTACCGTGTGACGGCCACCAACAGCCAGGGGAGCGTGACGAGTCGCCCTGCGGCCCTCTCCGTGGTGCCCGACGCCCCGGGCGAACTCGCCAATCTTTCCACGCGGGCCGATTCCGGCATCGGGGCCGACGTCCTGATCGGCGGTTTCGTGCTGCGCTCCGGCCCCGGCACCGTCCTCGCGCGCGGCATTGGCCCCGGCCTGGCCCCGCTCGGCGTCACCGGATTCCTGCCCGATCCCCACATCGAACTGCTGGACGGGACCGGCCTGTCGCTGGCGAAAAACGATGATTGGAACCCGCTCCAGATCGCGTCGGCCGCCAACGCCCTCGGCGCCTTCTCCCTGCCGGAGGGCAGCCGCGACGCCGCCCTCCTCCGCTCCATCGCGCCCGGCCCCCACGTCGTCGTCGCTTCGGGCACCGCCGCCCAGCCCCGCGGCAACGTCCTGATCGAACTTTACGATGCGGCCCCGTCGGGCGGCGGTGTGCTCACGAACTTGTCCGCTCGGGCGCGGATTCCCTCCGGCGACCACGCGCTGATCGCCGGCTTCGTCGTGCGCGGCCGCGCGGCGATCACGCTCCTGATTCGCGCGATCGGCCCGGCCCTGCAATCCCTCGGCGTGCCGGAGGCCCTCCCCTCCACCCACCTCGCCCTGATGCGCGGCGGTGAAACGCTTTTGACCAACACCCGCTGGTCGGCCTCGGCCCATGCGCTCGAAATCCGCGAAGCCGCGCGCCAAACCGGCGCCTTCGCGCTCGCGCCGGGCAGCCCCGACTCCGCCCTGCTCGTGACCGTCGCCCCGGGCGCCTACACCGCCGTCGTCCGCTCACCGGTCGGCGCCGGCGGCATCGCGTTGGTCGAGGTCTACGAGGTGCGCTAAAGCCGCGATTCGTGCACGTGCGCCGGCGGCGGCCCCGCCTTCTTCCGCGGTTTCGCCGGCGTGACGATCAGCGCCTTCGCTTTCGCCGCCGCCTTGGCGAGCTTCCGCAGCTGCGCGAGCTGCGCCGCAAAATCCGCCGGCAAGGGCGCGCGCAGATCGAGCATCTTGCCCGTGAGGGGATGCTTCACCACCATGTGTTCGGCGTGCAACATCACGCGCGCCGGCGGCAGCTTCAGCCGCGGATCCGCTTTCCATCCGTAGATTTCGTCGCCCAGCAGCACATGGCCGAGCGATTTCATGTGCACGCGGATCTGGTGGGTGCGCCCCGTATGGATCACGCAGCGCATCAGCGCCGCGAGGTCGCCAAACGCCTCGACCACTTCCCAATCCGTATGCGCCTCCTTGCCCTGCAGCTCGTGGTCGTCCTGCCGCTCCTTGTCGATCACCGCCATTTTGTGCCGGTGCTGCTTGTTGCGCCCGATCGCTTTTCGGATGCTGCCGCTCAACAGCGACGGCGACCCGGCCACCAGCGCCAGATACTCCTTGTGCAACGAACGGTCGGCAAACTGCTCCGCCAGCCCGCGGTGCGCCTTGTCGTTCTTCGCCACGATAATCAGCCCCGTCGTCTCGCGGTCGAGCCGGTGGACAATCCCCGGCCGCTCCACGCCGCCGACCCCGCTCAAACTCCCGGCACAATGCGCCAGCAGCGCGTGCACCAGCGTGTCCTCGCCCGTCGCGGCCCCCGGATGCACCACCATCCCCGAAGCCTTGTTCACCGCGAGCAGGTGCTTGTCCTCGTAAATCACGTCGAGCGGGATGTCCACGGCCCGCAACGTCGCCGCGACGAGGTCCGGCATCGCAAAGTCCAGCGTGTCGCCGCCCGTCACGCTTTGGTCGCGCTTGATCGCGGCCCCGCGCAGCGTCACGAGGCCCGAATCAAAGGCGCGCTGCAGCGCCGTACGGCTGTGGTCGGGAAACGCGATGGCCAGCGCTTTGTCGGCGCGCAAATGGCGGATTCCCTCGGGAACGGTGTAGGTATGGGTCATGGCCGGGATTCACTAGGGCAGAGCCGGTCGATCTCGGCGAGCGCCGCGTTGCGGATCGCTTCCGGCACGTCCGCCACCGCCCAGCCGTTGCGCGCCACCTGGGCCAGTTCCCCCCGCGTGAAATTCAGCTCCAGGGCCAGCGCCGTGTATTCTTCAACCAGCGAATTGCCGAAACTCAGCGGGTCGTCCGTGCTCACCGTGCACCGCACCCCCGCCTTCATCAGCCGGCGGATCGGATGCTCCCGCATCGCCGGCACCACCCGCAGCCCCACGTTGCTGATCGGACACACATCAAACGTCACCCCGCGCTCCACCGCCAGCCGCACGACCGCCGGATCCTCGATCGCCCGCACGCCGTGCTGCACGCGCTTGACCCCGAGAAACTCGATCGCCTCGCGCACCCGCGCCGCCCCGTCGAACTCGCCCGCGTGACACTTCGTGACCTTGCCCGCCGCCCGCACCCGCGCCCACACCTCCGCCGTCTCCGGCGCCGTTGCCATCGACTCATGGCCGTGCAGATCGATGCCCGCGAGCCCCTCCCAGGTGTGCAGTTGGTTGATCGTCGGCCGCAGGTCCCCGTTGATGTCGCTGCGGAGCATCCCGGCAAACACCCGCACCTCCAGCCCGACCGGGGCCGCCGACCGGATCGCCGCGATGATCTCCGGCCCGGGCACCCCGATAAATTTCGTCACCGGCAGGTGAAAACTCGTCTCCACGTAACGCACGTTCTGGGCGACATGCTGGGCGAAAATCGCCATGGCCGCCTCGTGGTATTTCGCCGCCGACGTGAACCACGGCAGCGCGTGCTCGAGGAGGATCTTCTCGAACTCCGGAAAGCTCGCATAGCGGTAGCTCCGCGCGCGGAACGGCGGATTCGCCGGCCAGCGCTCCGGCTGCCACGCCGTCAGCAGCTCATACGGCAGCGCGCCTTCGACATGGAGATGCGTCTCCGTCTTGGGCAACGCCTGGATGAAGGCGGCGAGCGCGGAGTCGGCGGCGCTCATTTGCCGCCGAGCAGATACTCCGGGTTCAGCTTGTGCAGCGCCTTCGGCACGAAGAGCCCGTCCTTGCGGACGAGCTTGCCGTCGAACCACACCTCGCCGCCGCCGTATTCTGGCCGCTGGATACACACCATGTCCCAATGCACCTGCGATTTGTTGCCGTTGCCCACGCCTTCGTAGGCCTGGCCCGGCGTAAAGTGAAACGACCCCGCGATCTTCTCGTCGAAGAGGATGTCGCGCATCGGCTCGAGGATGTGCGGGTTGAACCCCAGCGCAAATTCGCCGATGTAGCGCGCGCCCGCGTCGCTGTCCAAAATCTCGTTCAGGCGCTTCGTGTTGCTCGACGTCGCCTCGACAATTTTGCCCTTCTTGAACACGAGCCGGATGTGGTCGAACGAGGCGCCGAGATACACCGTCGGCGCGTTGTACTGGATCACGCCCTCGACGCTGTCCTTCACCGGACAGGAAAACACCTCGCCGTCCGGGATATTCCGCAGCCCGCCGCAGGGCTGCGCCCCGATGCCCTTGATCGAAAACTGGAGGTCGGTGCCCGGCCCCTTGAGGTGCACGCGGTCCGTCTTCTTCATCAGCGCCGCGAGCGCGTCCATCCCGGGGATCATCCGGCCGTAGTCGAGCGTGCAGACCTTGAAGTAGAAATCCTCAAAGGCCTCCGTGCTCATCGCCGCCTGCTGCGCCATCGCCGCACTCGGCCAGCGCAGCACCACCCACTTCGTCTTGCCCACCCGGTGGTCCAGCACCGGCTTCATCAGGCGCGACACCAATTGCACTTTTTCCGACGGCACGTCCGACGCCTCGAAAATATTGTCCGAACCGCGCAGCGCGATGTAGGCGTCCATTTTCTGCATGCGCGCCAGCTCGATTTCGGCGTGCGGCGCGTATTGGGCGTCCTCGGCGCCGAGCGCCAGCTCACGGGTGACACGGGCCCGGTGCAACTGCACGTAAGGATACGCGCCGCGCGCCCGCGTCGCGCGGACCAGGGCGATCACCATCGCGTCCGGCACATCGAACGCGTCGATGAGCACGCGTTCGCCTTTTTTCAGTTCGGTGGAAAACCCGGTGAGCCCGGCCGCCAGTTGGTTGAAACGGGAATCGATAATCATGTTGCCGCGAATTCACGCCCCGTCCCCGCCCGCCTGCAAGCGAAAGCTCCGCCCACCCGCGGCTCCGCGCCCCCTCTAGCGCCCCCCCGTCCGCGCGCCGCTCTGCGGAAAACAAATCCGGCCGACCGCCTCGTCAAAATCGGCCGCGCCGCGGATGATGTCGATTTCCAGCCGCAGATAGTAAAGCGGCAGCGCGCAGGACCGCGTCTCCGCGATGCGCACCGCGTCCTTTTCCGTCGTCACCAGACACTCCGCCCCCTCCGCCTTCGCCAGGGCAAACAGCTCGGCCAGGTCGCTCTCCTCGTAGCGGTAGTGGTCGAGGTAGCGCTCCCGCCCCACCAGCACCGCCCCGAGGTCGCGCAGAAATTTCTCGAAACTCTCCGGCGTCGCGATCCCGCTGAACGCCAGCACGCGCTGGCCTTTCAAAAACGTCAGCGGCTCGCGCGCCCCCGGCGCCTCGGGCGCCACCCCGAAGCGCTGCAGATACTGCGGCCGGTGCGCGCACTCGATCAGGTCCGCGTCGGGATTGTGCTCCTTGATCAGCGCCTCGAGCTCCGGATCCCGCTGCCCGTTGGACTTCGTCAGAAAAATGTAGCTCGCGCGCTTCAGGTGTTTGATCGGCTCGCGCAGCACCCCGCGGGGGAGCAGATTCCCGTTGCCGAACGGATTCGTCTTGTCGACCAGCAACAGATTGAGGCTGCCCTTCAGCGGCAGATACTGGAATCCGTCGTCCAGCACCAGCGTGTCGCACCCAAACCGTTTGATCGCATACGCGCCCGCCTTCACCCGGTTCTTGTCCACCAGCACAATCACGCCCGGCAGGTTGCGCGCCAGCATGTAGGGCTCGTCGCCCGCCTCCTCGCTGTTCAGCAGCACCGTCGTCCCGTCGCTCACGATCCGCGGCGGCGGCTCCGCCGCATGCGTCAACGCCCACCACCACTTCTGCCACAACGGCGGCGCCTTGCTCTTGTAGCCGCGGCTCAGGATCGCGACTTTCCGCCCGCGGTCGCGCAGGGCCTTCGCAAATTTCTCCACCACGGGCGTCTTGCCCGTGCCGCCCACCGTCAGATTGCCCACCACCACCACCAGGCAGCCGAGCGGCTGGTCATGCAAAATCCGGTGCCGGTAAAGCCACCAGCGCGTCTGCACGATCCCGCTGAACAGCCACGACAACGACTGCAAAAACGCCCCGTAAATCGCCGCCCCCGTGTCCGCGCGCCGCCCCAAAATTACATCGATCGTGTAGAGTTCGAGGGCGTTGATTTTTTTCTTCAGCCAAGGCTGCGACATGCGTGACGTGAATGAAGGTTGACGGCCCGGTTTTCGTAAACTGTTTTCGCTGTGCCTACGCGCACACTCTATGAGCTATAAACTCTTCATTCCCGGCCCCGTCGCCGTCTCGGAAAAAACGCTCCGCGCCATGTCGCAGCCCATGATCGGGCACCGCAGCACGGACTTCGTCGCGCTCTACAATTCCATGCAGCCCGAGCTTCAGGCTCTGTGCTACACCCAGGACCCGGTTTACCTCGCCACCTGCAGCGCCTGGGGCGTGATGGAGGGAGCCCTCCGCAACGTCGTCAAAAAGAAGGTGCTCAACTGCATGAACGGCGCCTTCTCCGACAAGTGGTATGACGTCGCCCTGCGCTGCGGCAAACAGGCCACCGCCCTCAAATTCGAATGGGGCCAGCCCGTCGATCCCGCCGCCATCCGCCGGGAACTCGCCACCGGCGCCTACGACGCGCTCACCCTCATCCACAACGAGACCTCCTGCGGCTGCATGAGCGACTTGCCCGCGATCATGGCCGTCGTCCGCGAATTCCCCGAGGTCATCGCCATCGTCGACACCGTCAGCTCCCTCAGCGCGCTGCCGATCAAGAAGGACGAACTCGGCATCGACGTCCTCGTCGCCGGCTCGCAAAAAGCCTTCGCCCTCCCTCCCGGGCTCGCCTTCCTCTCGGTCTCGAAAAAGGCCCTCGATCGCGCCGCGACGATGCCCGACCGCGGCTACTATTGCGACTTCGTCGAATTCCAGAAGAACCACGAAGCCGGCATGACCCCGAGCACCCCCGTCATCTCGCTCTTCTACGCGCTGCGCTCGAAACTCGACGACATCAAGGCCGAGGGCCTCGAGGCCCGCCACGCCCGCCACGCCCGTCTCAACCAAAAGGTGCGCGATTTCGTCTTCAGCAAAGGCTTCAAGCTCTTCCCGAAGGAGGGCTACGGCTCCGTCACCCTGAACTGCTTCGCCAACACCCTGAACATCGATCTCACCATTCTGAACAAGATTCTGAAGACGAAGCACCACCTCATCATCGACGGCGGCTACGGCAAACTGAAGGGAAAGACCTTCCGCATCTCCAACATGGGCGACGAAACCGACGAGACCATCGACGCGATGCTCCGGTCCCTCGACGCCGCCCTCGCCGAGACGCCCAAAGCCGCCGCGTAATCCGCCCGTGCTCCCTTCGGCCACGTCTGCGAGCCTTGTCGCAGGCGTGGCCTTTTTGTGGGCCGCCCCGCGCGAGGCGTCCGCCGCCGTCGAGTTCGCCGGTATTCTCGTCACCTCGGAAAAAACCCTGTTTCGCCTCCGGGACGAGGCTGCCGGCGCCGCGGCCGCCTGGGTCCAGATCGGCCAGACCTTCGCCGGCCACGAGATCCTGCACTTCGACGCCCAGCAGGAGGCGCTCACGTTGCGCCAGGCCGGCGCGACCTCCGTCGTGCGCCTCAAGGACGCCAAGGTCCAACCCGACGCCAGCATCGCGATCGACGTCGGCGTTTCGCTCGGTGGCGGCGAAAAACCGGAGGTCTCCCGCGCCACGCTCGTCTTCGGTCAGGAAAACAGTTTTCCCCTCCGCGAAGGGTTGCTCTGCCTCATCACCCCGACCCGCCTGCCCGACGGAACCATCCGCTACCGCCTCGCCTTCGAACGCCCCGACGCCGACGGCCACCCCGAGCGACTGTCCGCGCTCAGCATCATCCAACGCGCCGGCGATCCGATCAGTCTCCAGCTCACCCCGGAAAAAAATTCCGCCGCGCCACTCGGGCTGACCCTGACGGCGCCGCGCAATCCGCCGCCCCCGGTTTCGCCTCCGCCTGAGAGGGAAAAACCGCCTCGCGCACGGACGCTGCAAAAAACTAAACCTTGAAATCGCCGCGCGCGCCCCGTAACGGCTCGCGGCTCATGAAGTCACTCATTATCGCCGAGAAGCCTTCCGTCGCGGCCGACCTCGCGCGTTCTCTCGGGAAAATCCCCAAGGTGGGCGACCACTACGAAAACGACGACTACGTCGTCTCGTATGCGCTCGGCCACCTCGTGGAACTCGAGATGCCCGAGGACATCGACAAAAAGAAATACGGCTTCTGGCGGCTCGAGACGCTGCCCATCATCCCCGAAAAATTCGGCCTCAAGCCCATCGAGGATTCCAAGGAGCGCTTCAACGCCCTGAAAAAACTCCTCGCCCGCAAAGATATCGGCACCGTCATCAATGCCTGCGACGCCGGCCGCGAGGGCGAGCTCATCTTCGCCTATCTCTACCAGCTCACCAAGTCGAAGCTCCCCGTAAAACGCGCGTGGATGCAGACCATGACCACCGGCGGCATCCAGGACGCCTTCAAGCATCTGCGCCCCGGCGAACAACTCGCCGGCCTCGCCGACGCCGCCCGCTGCCGCAGCGAGAGCGACTGGCTCATCGGCATCAACGGCACCCGCGCCCTCACCAAACGCATGTTCGGCTCCCGCGCCGGCAACGTCGCCTCCGTCGGCCGCGTCCAGACCCCCACCCTCGCCATCCTCTACGCCCGCGAACTCGAGATCCGCAACTTCCAGCCGCGCGACTACTGGCGCGTCACCGCCACTTTCGAGATCGCCAAAGGCAGCTACGAGGGCGTCTACCAACGCGCCCACTTCAAGAAGACCGAGGGCGACGACCACGATCGCATCGACCGCATCTGGGAACAGGCGCTGGGCGAGGCCGTCCTCGCCGCCTGCGTCGGCAGCCAGCTCGCTGGCGCACCCCTCGCCACCGTCACCGAGGAGAAAAAAGCCAGCACGCAGGCCTCCCCGCGGCTCTACGATCTCACCACGCTCCAGCGCGAGGCCAACAACCGCTACGGCCTGCCCGCCCGCCGCACGCTCCAGATCGCCCAGGCCCTCTACGAGCGCCACAAGATGATCACCTATCCCCGCACCGACTCGCGCGCGTTGCCGGAGGATTACATCCCCACCTGTCGCGAAACGCTCAACAACCTCTCCGGCGACCTCGGCAAACACGCCCATCAGGTCCTCGAGGCCGGCTGGCTCCGCCCCAACAAGCGCATCTTTAACAATGCGCAGATCTCGGATCACTTCGCGATCATCCCGACCGCCCACGAGGCCAAGAACCTCGACGACATGGAGGCCAAGGTCTTCGACATGATCGCCCGCCGCTTCGTCGCCGCGTTCTTCCCCGCCGCGGAATTCGACATCACCACGCGCATCAGCACCGTCGCGCCCCACCACGAATTCAAAACCGAGGGTAAGGTCCTCACCTTCCCCGGCTGGCTCGCCGTCTACGGCAAAAACACCGTCGACGACGACTCGCCCGACTCGAAGGCCCTGCCCGCCCTCACGCCCGCCGACGGCTCGCCGGCCCAGGCCAAGACCGTCTCGCCCGTTCTCCACGCCGAGACGACCAAGCCGCCACCCCGCTACACCGAGGCCACGCTCCTCTCCGCCATGGAAGGCGCCGGCAAACTCGTCGACGACGAGGAACTCGCCGAGGCCATGAAGGAACGCGGCCTGGGCACCCCCGCCACCCGCGCCGACACCATCGACGGTCTCATCAACCAGAAGTATGTCGACCGCCCCCTGCGCGAACTCATCCCCACCGCGAAAGCCGAACAGCTGATCCAGTTTCTCGGCGCGGTGAAAGCCGACGCCCTCACCCAGCCCGCGATGACCGGCGAGTGGGAATTCAAGCTCCGCCAGATGGAGCACAATAAGTTCTCCCGCGAGAAATTCATGGAGGAGGTCATCGAGCAGACCAAGGGCATCATCGAGCGCGTGAAAGGCTTCGAGGAAGACGACTCCGTCGCCCGCGTCACCGACATCCTCTCGCCCACCGACGGCCAACCGCTGCGCGAAACCCTCCGCGGCTATAAGTCGCAGGACGGCGAGTTCATGATCTACAAGGTCATCGGCGGCCGCAAAATGGAAGAGTCCGAAGTCGCCGAGCTCGTCTCCACCGGCAAGGTCGGCCCGCTCGACGGTTTCATCTCCGCCAAGACCCGCGCGCGTTTCTCCGCGCTCCTCAAACTCGCCAAAGATCCCGAAAAAGGAAAATGGCGCGCCGAGTACGACTTCGGCGACAAGGTCGACCTCGGCACCGTCGAACCCTACTGGACCGACGAGAAAACCGGCGCCGGCCTGTGCGAGGTCGGCTCGAGCCACGTGCTCCGCGAGCCCGACGGCGACGGCTGGAAGCAGACCTTCCGCATCGGCCGCCTCATGTGCCAAAAAGCCATCACCCGCGAAATGGCCATCCAACTCGTCTCCGAGGGGAAAACCGCCGTCATCGAGAACTTCATCTCGAAAAAAGGCCGCCCTTTCAGCGCGATGCTGAAACGCGAGGGCCCGAAGTTCTCCTGGGAATTCCCCCCGCGCGCCCCGAAAGTCGGCAAGGACGGCAAGCCCGTCGCCCGCAAGACCAAGGCTCCGCCCGATCTCTCCCAGGCCGTCGTGCTCGGCAAAAGCAAGATGCACAAGGACGCGGAAATCGTGGAGACCCCCGAGGCGTATTACGTGCGCAAGCCCGATCAGGACAACCGCATCGTCTTCACCCTGAAAAAGCAGCTCTGCGCGAAGGAAATCCCCGCGGACGAAGCCCTGCGCCTGTTCGAAACCGGCCGCACCGAGCTCATCCAGGGCTTCATGTCGAAACGCGGTCTGCCCTTCGGCGCCTATCTCGTCCTCTCGCCCACCGGCGCCAAGGCCGACTTCGAGTTCCCGCCGCGGTAAGCCGCCCCGCCAGCCCGCCGCCCCGCCAGCCCCCCCGCCGCGCCGCCCCTCCTGCGGCCGGCCCCAGGGCGGCGGCCTGACGGTCGCCCGGCAAGCTCGCGTTTCGGGAACTTCCCCCCACGTTTGCGTCACCCACCCGCCGTGAACTCCCCCAAGACCGCCCTCATCGCCCTGCTCGCTCTCACCACCATCGGCGGCGCCGTCCTCTCGTGGCAGCAATACGCCGAACTCGTCGAACTCCGCGCCGCCGCGATGAACAAGGACGAACGCGCCGACCTCCAAAAACGCGCGTGGGACCTGGAAAAACTCAACAAACAGCTGCGGGACCAACTCGCCGCCCAACGCCCCGCGGGCGACGCCGCCGAGGCGCTGCTGGCCGCCGCCTCCGGTGAAGCTCCCCCCGATCGGCGCGACCGCGGCGGTCGCGGCGGGCCGGGCCCCACCAACCCGCTGCAGCAGTTCGCGGCCCTGCGCGACCTGATGGCCAAGCCCGAGGTGCAGGCCCTCCTGAGCGTGCAGCAAAAAGCGGCCGTCGAGGCCCGCTACGCCGCGCTCTTCAAAAACCTCAACCTCACGCCCGAACAGGCCGACAAACTCAAAACCGTCCTCGCCGAGCGCCAGACCACGATGCAGGACGTCATGTCCGCCGCCCTCGACCAGGGCCTCGACCCCCGACGCGATCGCGAAGCCTACCAAAAACTCATGGAGGGCGCCCGCGCCGACGTGAACGCCAGCATCAAAGCCGTGATCGGCGACAGCGGTTTCGCGCAGTTCGAAAACTACGAAACGACGATGCCCCAGCGCAACATCGTGAACCAGCTCCAGCAGCGTCTTAGTTATAGCGATACGCCGCTCACCGGCACCCAGGCCGACCAGCTCGTCCAAATCCTCGCGAACAACACCCCGCCCCCTGCCCCGCGCCCGGCCGGCCCGACCGGTCAGCCGCCCGCCGGCGACCGCGCCACGCTGGTCCTCGCCGGCGGTCCTCCTCCCGGCGGCGGACGCGGGCCCGATCTCGGCGCCCTCGGGGCCATGCTCGGTGGCGTCATGGGCGGTGGGGGCCCCGGCCCCGGCGGTCCGGGCGGCCTCCTCGCCTTCGGCAGCGGCGGCGACCGCGGCGGCAACGCCACGGCCCCCATCACGCCGACCGCCGTCAGTCAGGCGCAAGCCGTCCTCGCCGCCCCGCAGGTCGCCGCCCTCCAGCAACTCCAGCAGCAGCAGCAGTCCCAGCAGCAACTCGCCAAGATCGTCGCCGACACCTTCACCGCGCAAAACGCCGCGAACAACGCCACCGCGGGCAAGAGCGGCGGCCCGACCCCTCCGCCCAAGGGCAAAAAACCGGGCGGCTGAAGCCCCCTCGCCCGCCCCGGCGGGCGCACCGGTTTCCGCAATTTTTGCCCACAGAAAACCCTTGCCCGGGCCTCCGCGCCTCCGGATGCTCCTCCGGTTTCGTCCCTTCTTCCTCCCATGATTGTCACCACCGCGCAGCTCTTCAAACACGCCTACGGCAAGTACGCCGTCGGCGCCTACAACATCAATAACGCCGAGCAGGCGATGGGCCTCTTCCGCGGCGCCATCGAGTCCCAGGCTCCGTTCATTATCCAAATCTCCAAGGGCGCGCGTTCCTACACCGACAAGCGCATGCTCGAGGCAATCATCCGCGCCGCCGGCGACATTTTCCCCGAGGCCATCTACGCCGTCCACCTCGACCACGGTGACGAGGCCACCTGCTACGATTGCATCGATTCCGGCTTCTTCAGCTCCGTGATGATCGACGCCTCCCACGACCCGTTCGACAAGAACGTCGAGATCACCAAACGCGTCGTCGACCGCGCCCACGCCAAGGGTATCTCCGTCGAAGCCGAACTCGGCATGCTCGGCGGCGTCGAGGAGGACATCAAGGTCGAGGAAGGCAACGCCTGCCTCACCGATCCCGTCGAGGCCCAGGATTTCGTCGCCAAGACCGGCTGTGACTCCCTCGCCTGCGCCATCGGCACCAGCCACGGCGCCTTCAAGTTCAAGGGCCGCCAGTCCCTCCACTTCGACGTCCTCACCAAGATCCAGTCCCGCATGCCCGGCTTCCCGCTCGTCATGCACGGCTCGTCCTCGGTTCCCCAGGACGAAGTCGCCCGCATCAACGCCGCCGGCGGCACGATCGCCGGCTCCATGGGCGTCGACGTAAACGAATATCTGCCCGCCGCCAAACTCGGCGTCACCAAGATCAACATCGACACCGACGGCCGCCTCGTCTGGACCCGCGTCCACCGCGAGTTCTTCCGCGACAAGCCCTCCGAGTTCGATTTCCGCCCGCCGGGCAAGATCTTCATCGTGGAATACGCGAAGTTCATCGCGAGCCGCAACGTCCTCCTCGGCAGCGCCAACCAGCTCGCCGACCTCCGCAAGAGCCTCGCCCAGTAAGCGGCGCCCCTGCGCCCGTGTTCTCCGGCCGCCTCCGCGTGAGGCGGCCTTTTTTTGCCCCCGGGCCGCGGCGCGACCCGGCGCGCGGCCTCCCGCCGAAACGGTCCGCACGAGCGTCCGCCCCGGCCGCGCGACCCACCCTCGCCCGCCCCGCACTCCGCGGCTCGACTCGCGCGAAACCCTCTGCTCCGCTGCGCCCATGTTGCTCCGCTTCTGCCTCGGCTCGACCACCCTGCTTGCGTTCGCCATTTCCTCCTTCGCCGCCCTGACGCCCGCCGAGGAAAAAATCGTGGCCGCGGTCCAGGCCCAGTCCGCCACCTTCGCCCGCGACCTCGAACAGGCCGTCCAAATCGACAGCGCGACCGAAAACCTCGCCGGCGTCCGAAAAATGGCCGACGTCTTCAACACCCAACTCGCCGCCCTCGGCCTCGCCACCCAGTTCGTCGAGTCGCCCGCGCCCCGCGGCCGCACCGGCCACCTCGTCGCCGAACACCGCGGCACCAAAGGCAAACGCCTCCTGCTCATCGGCCATCTCGACACCGTTCTGCCCGGCGGCAACTTCCGCCGCGACGGCGACAAAGCCCTCGGCTCCGGCAGCAGCGACATCAAGGGCGGCAACCTCATCATTCTCGCCGCGCTCCGCGCCCTCCACACCGCCGGCGCCCTCGCCGACACGCAGATCATCGTCGTGATGACGGGCGACGAAGAGGCCGTCGGGCGCCCCGTGGAAATCGCGCGCCAGGCCCTCTTCGACGCCGCCCGCCGCAGCGACCTCGCGCTCGCCTTCGAGGGCGCCATCGGCAAAACCGCGACCGTCGCCCGCCGCGGCAGCATGTCGTGGGAGATCGACGTGCAGGGCGCCACCGGCCACTCGTCCGGCATCTTTTCCGCCGCGATGGGCGCCGGCTCCGTCTACGAGGCCGCGCGCATCCTACAGGAATTCTACACCGAACTTCGCGCCCTCGACGGCCTCACGCTCAACCCCGCGCTGATCGTCGGCGGCACCGAGACCGCGCTCGACCGCACCGGCGGC
>CAJAYO010000858.1 GCA_903948415.1 uncultured Opitutia bacterium
CAGCGGGCAAAAAGGGGAGATGCTGGGCCATAAAATCGTCGATCAGCCGCTCGAACTCCGGGTCGATGTCGGCCCGGGGCAGCGCGCCGGCGGTGGTGGTGATCACGCCGCGGCGCTGGAGCGGGAGCTTCATCGTATGCAGGAAATGCGCGAACGACTGCTTCACTTCCGGACGCAGGAAAATGCCCCACAAGGCGTCGATCTGCCGCTGGCCCTCCGCGGCGCGCGCGGCGTCGCCGGCGTGCCAAGCGTCGAGCACGCCCCGGAAGAGGTGCGGCGCGATATTGCCCTGGGCGACGACGCAGCCGTGGCCGCCAGCGGCGAGGGTGGGGAGGACGAGCTTCTCGACGCCTTGGAAAAACTTCAGGGGCGTGCCGGCCGTCGCGGCGAGGATTTCGGCGCAGCGGTTGTGGTCGCCGCCGTTGGTGTCTTTGAGCGCGACGATGTTGGGGTGCCGGGCCAGCTCCGCGACCGTCGGGACCGTAAAGGGCGTGGGCATCCGCAGGTGGTGATAGACCGCAAGGGGAACCGGACTGCCCTCGGCGATCGCCGTGCAAAAACCGACAAGCTGCGGCTGGTCGAGGGCGACGAAGAACGGGCTCATCACGACGGCGACATCGGCGCCCGCGCGGGCGGCGTCGCCGGCGAGGCGGATCGCGTGGCGATGGCCCAGGCCGCTGACGCCCGCGTAGAGGGTGCCCTGCGGGGCGGCGGCGCGCACGGTTTCGATGAGCGTGAGCCGGTCGGATTCGTCGAGCAGCGGGGCTTCGCCGGTCGAGCCGGCGACGAAAAATTCGTCCACGCCGGCGGCCTGCAGATAGGCCACGAGCCGGGTCAGGCTGACCCGGTCGACCGTCCGCGCGTCCGTGAACGGCGTGACGAGGGCGACAATCAGATGCGGGCCCGATCGGGCAAGGCGCGGCGTGGACATAGAAAAGGAGGTGGCCCGGGCGGCGCGGAACGGCGAGACCAGGGACGACCCCGGGGCCAGCCTCGGGTTTCTGGTATACCAATCAAGCCTTTCTTTGCCGGTCCGGGTGCGGGCATGGGCCGGGCGGGTCTCCGGGAGCGGGGGTGGGGATCCGGCGGCGCAGCGGCGACTTGCTTTCCAACTCCGGTATACCAAAGTCCGCCCGCCGCCTTTTCTCCGATGACTTATTTCCGCGCCAGCGCCCTGCTCCTGCTCACGTCCGTCGCCCTGGTCGGGGCCGCCCCGGAGCGCGTGCCGGGGCTCAAGGAGCAGCAGATCGTCGTGGCCGCCGCCGACTCCGGGTCCTGGCCTTACCTCGCGTTTCCGGCCCTGCTCGACCGGGGCGACGAGATTCTGGTTTCCTACAAGCGCGCGCGGTCGCACGCCCAGGATCCCGGGGCCGCCCTCGATTTGGTCCGGCTCGATCCGGTGTCCGGCCGCGCCTCCGGCCGCCGCGCCCTGGCCCAGCAGGACGGGCACATCATGCAGATGGGCGAATGGGTCCGGTTTCCGAACGGCGACGTCGCGAATTACATCGATGCGCAAGTGCCCGGGTCGCCGACGACCCGGGCCGGCCTGCGGGTGGTGCGCTCCGTCGACGGCGGGCAGACCTTCGGTCCGCTGGAACGCGTCGGACCGGTCGATGGCGTCGAATACGGCTACGCCTTTGACAGTCTCGTCGAGGGCCGGACCACGTGGATGCTCGTGATGACGTTTGCCAATCTTCCCGGCGGCAAGCCCGCGCCGCGGGCCCGGGCGCCGGCGGGATCGGTGGATGTGATCCGCTCGGAGGACCACGGCCGCACGTGGCAGTTTGTGCGCAATCTGAGCCGTGAGTTCGGGGATGTGCCGATCAACGAGAGTGCGTTTATCCGGGCCGGCGACGGCTTTTTGGTGACGTCACGCGGCTACGACGAGCGCGAGCGCCTGCACCTGACCGACGGCGATTTTCGTCTGCGCCGGCAGAGCGATTTGACGGCCACGCACGCGTTCATCGCGAGCCATGTGGGCCGTCCGCGGCTGTTTGCGCGCGAGGGGCAGGTTTATCTCCTGGGCCGCAATGTGAGGGAAAAAGGGCGGCCGATGCAGCTGGCCCTTTTTCGGCTGGATCTCGCGACCCTCGGAGTCGCGTCCTATGCGACGCTCGACAACGCCGAAGGGGCCAACGT
Source organism: uncultured Opitutia bacterium (assembly GCA_903948415.1). Taxonomy (GTDB): domain Bacteria; phylum Verrucomicrobiota; class Verrucomicrobiia; order Opitutales; family Opitutaceae; genus GAS368. The sequence goes on from CAJAYO010000858.1 coordinate 2,140, forward strand.
GAGCGACGGCTATTACGCCATGCCCTACTTTCGCGGCGAAGGCGCCGACACCCGGCTGCACATCATCACCTACAAGGCGCTCCGCCCGCAGCCGCCCGACCTCATCCGGCTCAGTTTCCGGTGGGATGAAGTGAAATGAAGCGCCCGGTGGGACGAATCATCGGGGCGCTGTGCGCGCTGCTCGGCGGCCCCGCGGCGGCGGCGGCGGAGCGGATCACGACGGCGGAGATCGCGAGTGTGGCGCTGGGGCGCGCCCTGCCGGTCACCGTGGTCGCACCGGAAACGGTGTCTTCCGGCGGCGAGGTGCCGGTGTTGTTTTTCCTCCATGGCCGCGGCCGCCATCACCGTTCGCTCATCGAATCTCCGGCGGCGCGCGCGGCGTTGTGGGCGGCGCCGTGCTACGTCGTGCTCCCGCAGGGTGAAGACGGCTGGTATCTCGACTCCCCGGCGCAACCGGCGGCGCGTTATGCGGCCTACCTCGCCGAGGTGGTGGCCTGGGCGGAGCGGACGTTGCCCGTGGGGCGCACGGCGGCCCGGCGCGGGATCGCGGGGTGGTCGATGGGCGGCTACGGCGCGGTGCGCTTCGCGGAGACGCACCCGGGGCAATTCGGCTTCGTGGCGAGTGTGATCGGGCTGCTTGATTTTCCCCGGGCGGCCACGCTGCCCGCGGGGCAGAACTACGCCGTGCCCGTCGCGCGCTTCACCGCCGATCCGGCGACGTGGGCGGCGCTCAATCCGCTCAACGGCGTGGAGCAGCTCCGCGGGACGGCGCTCACGCTGGTGCTTGCGACGCAGGGCTTCGAGCGGACGATGAACGAGCATTTTCTCGCGGCCCTCGGGGCGCGCGGGCTGCCGGCGCGGGTGCACCGGCTGGACGGCGGCCACGAATTTTCGCTGGTCGAACGGGCGCTCCCGCTCGTGCTCGCCGACGCGGCGGAATTCTTTCACAAGGATTCCGCGCCGCCGCCCCATCCGATCCCATGAAAACGCTTCCGCCCGTGAATCAGAAAATGCTCCTCCGCGACTGGCGGGTGCTCTGCGAGGACATCGGGGAGCGCCGGGCCGGCTCGGCGGCGGAGCGGCGCGCGGCGGAGTTCGTGGCGCGGCGGTGGACGGAGCTCGGGCTGACGCCGCCGGTGATCGAGGCGTTTCCCTGCACGAGCCTCGTCCGCGCCCGCAGCCGGGTGCAGGCGTGGTCCGGGGGGCGCTGGCGGACGGTCGAAGCGCAGACTCTCGTCGGGGCGCCCGGTACGCCGGACGGCCGCCCGGTCGAGGGCGAAATCGTGTGGCTGGAGATGCCCGAGAACGGGGCGGTGCTGAAGCGCGGGGCGTTGCGCGGGAAGATCGCGGGGTTGTTCGGGCCCTTGCCGACGCGCGTCGAGGACCACCGCCGGCTCGTCGCCGCGCAGCCGGACGCGGTGATCCACGTGGATGAGCGGCTCCCGTTTCCCTGGGCGAAAAGCGACGGCGTCTATCCGGCGTGGGTGCAGCGGCACGGCATGCCGCCGACGGTGACCGTGCCGTACACGGCGGCCTGGCAATGGCGGCAGACCGGCGTGCGCCGGGTGCGCGTGGGCGTGCGGATCGAGCAGCGCACGGCGCTTTCGCAAAATGTGAGCGCGGAATGGCCGGGCACATCGCCGCAGCTGCCCGCTGTCGTGCTGACGGCGCATCACGACACGCAGTGCGGCAATCCGGGGGCGGACGACAACGCTTCGGGGGTCGTCGCATTGCTGGCCCTCGCGCGCGCGTTGGCGGCGGGGCCGCGGCGGCGGACGATTCGCTTCATCTCGTTTGGGTGCGAAGAGCAGTTGTCGGTCGGATCCGCGGCCTATGTGGCGGCCCATCGCGCGGCGATGCGCGGGGTCGGTCTCGTGGTCAATTTCGACAGCGTGGCCTCGCCGCTGGGCCATCTGGAGTTGGGGCGGGTGGGCCCGGTGGCGCTCGGCGCGATGGCGGAGCGCTGGCTGGCGCGGGCCGGGGTCGGGGTGCGGGCCAGTGCGGAGGTGTCGCCGTTCTTCGACACGTTTCCGTTCAACCGGGCGGGGGTGCCGTCGCTGGGTTTTTACCGGCCGAATTTTTCCGGCGGGCGCTGGCAGCACCACAGCCGGCACGATACGTTGGCCAACGTGTCCGTGGCGGAGTTGGCGCGGCTGGTGGACGCGGTCGCGCCGCTGGTGCGCGATCTGGCGAACCGCGCGGTGTGGCCGTTTGCGCGGACCGTCCCGGCCGGCCAGCGGCGCGAGGTGCGGCGCCTGGGCGCGGCGTTGTTCGAAAGCTGAAGCGCGCGCCGCCCATGAGCCTCACCACGGAACACACGCTCACCTGCGATCTGCTCGTGGCCGGCGGCGGCATGGCGGGTGTCTGTTGTGCGCTGGCGGCGGCGCGGCTCGGCACGAAGGTCATTTTGGTGCAGGACCGCGCGGTGCTCGGCGGCAACGCCTCGAGCGAGATCCGCATGCACATCGTCGGCGCGACGGGTCTGCACGCGGGGCTGCCGCGGCTGCTCGAGCCGCGCGAGGGCGGGATCATCGAGGAAATCCGCCTCGAGCTGGCCGTGCGCAATCCCCAGCGCTCGGCGGCCGTGTTCGACCTGATTCTCTACGAACTCTGCCGCGCCGAGCCGAAGCTCACGCTGTTGCTCAATACCACGGTGGTCGCGGCGCGCGTCGAAGGGGACCGGATTGTGGACGTCGTCGCGGAGCGGCCTTCGACCGAGGACCGGTTCACGCTGGTGGCGGCGATGTTCGCCGATTGCACGGGGGACGGGCGGCTCGGCGCGGAGGCCGGCGTGCCGGTGATGCGGGGCCGCGAGGGGCAGGCGGCCTATGGCGAGCCCTTGGCGCCGGCGCAGGGCGACGCGAAGACGCTGGGCTCGACGATCCTTTTCCAGGCGAAGAAGCACGACCGGGCGATGCCGTATGTCGCGCCGCCGTGGGTGCGGAAGTTCCAGCCGGCGGATTTCGCGCTGCGGCCCTTCGGCAAGCAGGGCTCCGACCTTGGGCTCGAATACGGCTACTGGTGGATCGAGTGGGGCGGCTGCCTCGATACCTTGAAGGACAACGAGCGCATCCGCGACGAGCTGCTCGGGATCACGCTCGGGATCTGGAACCACATCAAGAACGAGTCGGGCCTCGACGTGTCGCACTGGGCGCTCGACTGGATCGGCATGGTGCCGGGCAAACGGGAGAGCCGGCGCTTCGTGGGCCAGCACGTGTTGAGCGAGAGCGACCTGACGGAGTCGCGCCCGTTTTCCGACGCGATCGCGTTTGGCGGCTGGCCGATCGACACGCATCCGCCCGAGGGGGTCGACGCGCCGACCGCGGCGCCGTGCACGCAGAACCACCTGCCGTGGCTCTACGACATTCCGCTGCGTAGCTGTGTGGCGGGTACGGTGCAGAATCTGTTTTTCGCCGGCCGGAATCTGTCCGCGACGCACCTGGCGTTCGCCTCGACGCGCGTGATGGCGACCTGTGCGGCGGTCGGGCAGGGCGTGGGCACGGCGGCGGCGCTGGCGGGGCGGGCCGGCGTGATGCCGGCGGCGATCGCGGGTTCGCCGGCGCTGCTGCGGTCGATCCAGCAGCGCCTCCTGCGGGACGACGCCTATCTCATCGGCGTGGCGCGCGGGGAGGCGGACGACCTCGCGTTGGGGGCGACGGTGACCGCCTCCAGCGAGCAGGTGGGAGGCGAGGCGGCCCTCGTGCTTTCGGCGCAAACGCGCGCGGTGCACGGCCCGGCCGCGGTCGGGCCGGTGGCGGGCGCGAACCAGTGGGAGACGGTGCTCCAGGAGATCGCGACCGGAAAGGCCACCGCGCTCTACACCAGTGCCCCGCCGGCACGGGCGCGGCCGGGGCTGCACCGGTGGATGAGCGATCCGGCGGCGGGGCTGCCGGCGCAGGTGGAGCTGCGGTGGGCGACGCCGGTGGCGGTGCGGGAAATCCAACTCATCTTCGACACCGGGCTGCACCGGTTTCTCACCCTGTCGCAGGCCGACGGCTACACGGCGCGGATGGACTGGGGCCGGCCGCAGCCGGAGACCGTGCGTGACTATCGGATCGAGGCGGAGGTGGCGGGCCGGTGGCGGACGGTGCACGCGGAGGCGGGCAACTATCAGCGCCGGCGGGTGCACCGGCTGGCGGAGCCGGCGGGTGCGGTGGCGGCGCTCCGGGTGGTCGTGACGGCGACCCACGGCCTCGATCACGCGCGAATTTGCGAAGTGCGGGTTTACAGTTGATCGCCGCGGGTGTTTCGACGTCCGTCTCCTCCCTTTGCATGAGTATCGCCGCCGTTCCCCCTGACTTTGCCGACGTTGCCGCCGCCTTTCCGCTGGCCGGCCCGATCGTGTCCGCCGCGCCCTATGGCAACGGTCACATCAACGAGACCTACATTGCCATTGTCGCGGCCGGGACGGGCGAGCGCCGCTATGTTTTCCAGAAGATCAACCACCGGATTTTTAAGAATGTGCCGGCGCTGATGGAGAACATTGCGCGCGTGACGGCGCAGGTGCGCGCCAAGCAGCCCCGTGCCCTGGCGCTCGTGCTGACGCGCGGCGGCGAGGTCGCGCATCGCAGCGCGGCCGGCGAATGGTGGCGCCTCTACGATTTTGTCGAGGGAGCCCATACGGTGGAACGCGTGACCACCGAAGCGCAGGCGCGCGAGGCGGCGCGGGCGTTTGGTGAATATCAGGCGCTCCTCGTCGATCTGCCGGGTGGACGGCTGAACGATACGATTCCAAATTTTCACCACACGCGCAGCCGCTTCGAGGCGCTGCGTCGCGCCGTCGTCGAGGACACCGCCGGCCGCGCCGCGTCGGTGCAGGCCGAGATCGCCTTCGCGATGGCGCGCGAGGCCGACACCGACGTGCTGCTCGATCTCCTCGCGCGCGGCGAGCTCACCGAGCGCGTCACGCACAACGACACCAAGATCAACAACGTCATGCTCGACGACGTGACCGGGCGTTGCGCGGCCGTGATCGACCTCGACACGGTGATGCCCGGGCTGTCGCTCTACGATTTTGGGGACATGGTGCGCACCGCGGCCAGCTCGACGGCGGAGGACAATCCCGACGCCGGCCAGATGCACGTCGTGCTGCCGTATTTCCGCGCGCTGGTCGAGGGCTACCTCGAGTCGGCGGGCAGCGTGTTGAATGCGGTCGAACGCGCGCACTTGGGTTTTGCCGGCAAGCTCCTCGCCTTTGAAACCGGCCTCCGGTTTCTGACCGATCATTTGCAAGGCGACGTGTATTTCCGGATCAAGCGTCCGAACCACAACCTCGACCGCGCCCGCACGCAGTTCGCGCTCGTGCAGAGCATCGAGGACAACGCCGAGGCGATGCGGCGGATCGTGGCCGAGGCGGAAGGGAAGCAGGACGGTGCTTCAGCCCGCCCGCGCGAATGAAGGGAAATCTGGACCGCGGATTGCGCTGATCTCGCGGATAGATTTCCGCCCGACGATTCCTTTATCCGCTTCATCCGCGCCATCCGCGGTTAAACATTCCGATTTCCTGGCCACGAGAATCAGCGTTGATTCGCGTAGATTAGCGTTCCCAATTTCTCCCATGAAACTCTCCCGCCCCGACTCCGACGTTTTCCTCCCGGAAGTTTCCGCCGGTCTGACGCCCGCGGCGGCGCTCGCGCGCACGACGCACCTGTGTGTGATCGCGCACCAGGACGACATCGAGATCAACGCCTACCCGGCGGTCGCCGAGTGCTACGGGCGCACCGACAAGTTTTTCACGGGGGTCGTCATGACCAACGGCGCCGGCTCGGCCCGCGCCGGCAAATACGGCCACGTGACCGACGCGCAGATGCAGGAGATCCGCAAGCAGGAGCAGCGCACCGCGGCCACGCTCGGAAAATTCAATCTCCAGCTTCAGCTTTCACACGCGAGCGGCGACGTGAAGAAATCCGGCAATGCGGCCGTCGCCGCCGACCTCGCGGCGATTTTTGCCGGCTGCCGTCCGGCGGTTGTGTATCTCCATCAGCCGGCCGACAAGCACGACACGCACGTCGGTTGTTTTCTCCGCTGCATCGAGGCCATCCGGGCCCTGCCGCGCGACCGGCGTCCGGCGCGCGTGCTCGGCGTCGAAGGCTGGCGCAATCTCGATTGGCTGGCCGACGCCGACAAGGTCCCGATGGACGCCAGCGCGAATCCGGCGCTCGCCGAGAAACTGGTCGCGGTCTTCGACTCGCAGATCGCCGGGGGCAAACGCTACGACCTCGCCGCGATGGGGCGCCGGCTGTCGAACGCGACGTTCTTTGCGTCGCACGCGACCGACACGACGAACGCGCTTTCCTTTGCGATGGATCTCACGCCGCTCGTGCAGGACGACACGCTGAGCGTGGCGGATTTCACCCTGCGGCACATCGAGAACCTGCGGGCGGACGTGGCGGCGCGGCTGGCGAAGATGGCGTAACCGCGGCTCCGAGACGGTTGCGGCTGGGGCGAACCGACAAAGCCAATCGCGGTCCCTTGACTTCAACTCGTTCCCGAAAGCGAGAGGCCTCAACGCCCTTTGTCCGCCCGCGCTGCGCGCGTATCTCGCGGATGATTTCCAATTTCCCCAAGTTCGTCACGCCCGCAAACAGGTTTGGCCGGACGAACGATGATGCCTTTGGATGCTGGGCTTTCGGCATGGGTGACGTGGCCGTGCTTCAAACTTCCGGCCGCCCGCGCGCGGCGTGCCACACGCGCAGGATGCCGACGGTGTGACTGTTTGCGTTGATTTGGTAGATCACACGGTAGGGTTCGACGATGATCTCTCGAACGGTCGGGTCACGCTCTTCGGGAACCAGGCGGCCTGCTTGGGGGAAATCTGCGAGCAGCCGAGTGCGATCAAAGATTTCTAAACCCAGCTTCTCCGCCGCGGTGCGGTTGTCGGCCGCGATGTAGCCAACGATGGTCGCGAGATCGGCTATTGCCTCGTCCGACCAGATTACTTTTCGAGCCATGACGGGAGGAGTTTCTCGACTTCCTCCTGGCTCTTCCACCGGCCCTCGCGCACGGCCTGGCGGCCTTTCTCCAGAGCGGCCAGCAGGGCGATGCGGTCGGCTGCGTCTTGCAGCGACGCCGTGTCCGGGAGCGCGTCAATGGCGGCGTGTGCTACGTCTTTTACGCTCATGCCGGCAGGGTGGGACGCAGGCATTATTCGGTCAAGGTTCGGGATGATCGGAATTATCGAGGTGATCGTGCGCGAGATGAGGGTGGGCCAAGAATGGCGCGCCAGAGAGTGATCGTCGCTCCGAGATCAGTGGACCATCAGGCCGACCCTACGCGGCCGGCACTTCCCAGCCGGGGCGGTAGGTTTTGGTGAGGAGGGCCTGCGCGGCGGGGTGGTTCGTGATGCGGAGGGCGGCGGCGTCCCAGGCGAGCGCGGGCGCCCGGGTGGCGACATTGGAGCCGCGTTTGGGACTGGGCGGGAGGGCGACGCGGGTGGCGACGTTGCCGAGCTGCACGGTTTCGCTGAGCGGACCTGCATAGTGGAAGCCCGCGCTGGTGCGACCACCGGTGAGAATGGCGTCGACCCAC
>CAJAYO010000859.1 GCA_903948415.1 uncultured Opitutia bacterium
AAGACCGCCGCGCCGGCCAACTCTTCGGGTTTGCCCCAGCGGCCGGCCGGCGTGCGGCCGCAGATCCACTTGTTGAACTCAACGTTTTCCACGAGCGTACGGTTCAGCTCGGTGACGATATAGCCGGGACCGAGGCCGTTGCACTGGAGACCGTGCTTCGCCCACTCGACCGCCATCGCGCGCGTGAGCATTTTCAGGCCACCCTTGGCCGCCGCGTAGTTCGCGATCGTCGGCCGGCTCACCTCGCTCATCACCGAGCAGGTGTTGATGATTTTACCCGCGCCCCGCGCGATCATCCGCGGCGCCACCGCCCGCGCGACGAGAAAGACACTCGTGAGATTCGCGTCGAGCACCTCGCGCCACTGCGCCTCCGTCATCTCGGCCAGCGGCGCGCGGCGCTGGATGCCGGCGTTGTTGATGAGAATGTTGATCGGCGCGAACTCCGCCTCGATCCGCGCGACCTCGCGCTCGATGGCGGCTGCGTGGGTGACGTCAAAGGCCGCCGTCGTCACGCGCGCGCCGGGCACCGCGGCCCGCACGGTCGCGGCGGCCGTCGCGAGTTTCGCCTCATCGCGGCCGTTGAGCACGACGGCGGCGCCGGCCTGCGCGAGCCCGCAGGCCAGCGAGAGGCCGATACCCTGACTGGAGCCGGTGATGAGCGCGGTGCGCCCGGTGAGATCGAAGAGGGGATTCATTTTTTCCACGGATTAGGGGGATGACCACGGATGGTCCGAGATTGCCTGCGTGCCAATCCGCGAAATCCGGGGTGAAGGGCTTCCTCGCTCCTCATCTCACTTGAACTTGTCCCGCATCGCCTGAATGCCGGGAATTTTCGCGAGGAGATGCGTGTGCGTCGGCTCGAAAAACTGCACCAACCCGCGATGCTGCCGGCCGACGAGCACCGTGAAGATGTAGCCCTCGTGACCCGGCGCGCGCAGCGTCGGATGGTAGCCGTGGTCGATGCAATACGTGTCGCCGTGCCGCGTCATCACGACCTCCGGTTCCGCACCGCCCCCGTCGGCGTCGTAGCGGAACTGCGCGCCGAAGCCCGTCTCCGGCCGGTAGCGGTAGTGATAAATTTCCTCGTGGTTCGTCTCCTCCGGCAACCGATCGGTGTCGTGTTTGTGCGGCGGGTAGCCCGACCAGCAGCCGGGGTCGCCGTAAAGTTCGCTCACGAGCAGATTGCCGGCGCGGCCCGCGCCGTTTTGGCCGAGGATGTGGAAAATCCGCCGGCGCGAGTGCGTGTCGTGCGAGCCGACCTCGACCATCTCAACCTCCTCGGGCGCGATGCGAAACGGCGCGAAGGGCTGCGGGCAGGCGGCTCCGGCCACCGCGACTTCCGTGCCGTCGCGGAGGGCGCGCACCGTGACGCGCGCCGAGGTGCCGCAGTAGACGGAGTCCGCGGGGCCGTCCCAGATCGTCGCGCGGCGGCCGACGCGTTCGAAGGACGTGCCCCCGGCGGCGATCTCCGCCTGGCCGGACAACACGACGCAGAGCAGTTCGCACCCCGGTGCTTCGAGGGTGTGCGACTCACCGGCCCGCAGCCGCAGCACGTTGAAGTAGCTGAGCTCAAGCACCCCGTCGCGGAGTTGCACGAGGGGCTGGTTATGGTTGTCGCGGGCGCGGAGGAGACGGGGCATGAGAAAACTTTTGCCGAGAGCAATCGGTCAGGGAACGGACGGAGTCCAGAGCCGCCAGCGCTCGGCGAGGGCCGCGTTCCGGCCCAATTTCCGGAGCGGCTCGCGGAACTGGGGGTCGTCGCCGTGACGGAGCGCTTCGAGCAGCAGCGGCAGCAGGCGCACGCGGTCGGCGGCCTCGAGGTCCTGTTTGGGCCATGGCTTCGCCGGATCGGCATAGGGCGCTAGGTAGCGCAGCGCGGCGCGCAGGCTGCGGCCCTCGGCCGTGGCGAACGTCCAAAGGTCCGCGCCGACCCTCTCGCCGCAGCGCGCGAGCAGCATCAGCGCCTCCAGATTGAAGAGGGAATAGCTGAGGGATTTGGTGCGCTCGAGTTCGAGGGGCTGGCGGCCATCGGGCTCGATCTGGCGCGCGATGCGTTTGGCCGGCGCCGCCGCGAGGATCTTTTTCGCGTCGGCGGTGCGGCCGAGAGCGAGCGCGAGCGCCACAACCTGCACGTCATACCAGGAACCGTGGTTGTTTTCCGCGGCGGCTTCGTCGCGGCCGTGCTTGCTCGTCGTGAGCCAGCCGTAATACGCCGACAGCCACGCGGTCATCGCGCTGGCGTCCTGTGCCGGCCACGCGGGCGAGCCGGCGAGCAGCGCGAGGCCGTCAATCAGAGGCAGGAGGCCGCGCGACTCGATGATGCCGATGCCGCGGCCATGATTGATGCCGGGGATGGCCTGCGCGTGCTCGAGATTCGGATTCATGCGCGTGGCGGGATCGAGAAACCAGGTGCGCGTGAGCGTCGCCGCTTTCTGAGCGTAGCGCTCGTCACCGGTGAACCAAAACGCGAGGCCGAGCGTCTCGACCGCCGTGCAGGTGTCGCCGAAGGCCGTGCGGTCGGTGCCCCGGCGCGCCGTGGGGTTCACCTTCCCGTCGTCACGGATGTAAGGGAGCCCGTCGGGCTTTTGCGGGTCGGGCCACCAGTAGGGCGCGAAGCTGAAGTAGTCGTGCTTGTCGCCGCTCGCGGCCGTGTGCGTCTTGTCGAGGACCGAGGCGGGGTTGCGTTTGAGGAGCTTGTCGGCCTCGGCGCGAAGCTGAGCGAGCGGCGCCGCGAGCCGCGGATCGCCGCGCGCGAGCTCGGCCCGCGCGGCCACCAGGGCGTCGGCACGCAGCGCCATCGTGCGCGGCCCCTCCGCTGCGCCGGCCGCGGTCAGGCCGGCGAGGACCAGCGAGGCGACGACGCGTCCGAGGCGACAGAGAGGAGCGGGCATGGGGAGCGGGTGGCTGGAGCGATTTAGAAATCGGTCCGCAGGGAGAAGGCGAAGGCGCGCGGGTCCTCGCGGAAGCCGCGGCGCACGAAGACCACGTTGGAAACGCTGTCGATATCGAGCTTGGTGGCGGTGATCGTGCGATCGTCGAGAATGTTCGTGATGTTGAGCTGGTAGGTGACGCGGGCCTTGTCCGGCCAGATCCCCGCGAGACCCTTGGTGCGGTATTGGAAAAACAGATCGCCGAGGGAGCGGGCGTTGCCGATCAACTGCCGGGCGGTCACCAGCTGCACGCCGGCCACGTTGCCGCTTTGGTAGCGCCAGCCGCCGCCGACCGCGAGGCCCTTGAGGCGTCCGGAGCTGAAGGAGTAGCGCGTCCAGAGATTGGCCTTGTGCGGCCGGTTCCCATAGGACTGCTGATCTTCGAGGCGCAACCGGGCGAGCTCGGTATCGGATTGGGCGATGCGCTGCCCGACGGTCACGGTGCCGAAGGCCTGGTTGCGATCATAGAGGGTCTGCGTGTTGATCGAGGGGCGGCCGGTGCGGGTGACATAGGCCTGGTCGAGTTCCTTCCAAATGGCCACGCGGGCGGCCCACCACGGCTCGCCTTCGTTGTAGACGTTGGTGGTGGTGCGGTCGGTATAGGCATAACCGGCGCGCAGGGTCCAGTTGCGCGTGGGATTGGCGAAGAGTTCGAACTCGTAACCGCTGCTCTTGCGATCGCCCAGGTAGGCGTCGGCTGTGCTGATGTAGGCGGTCGTGAGCTCCCGCGGCGGGGTCAGGCCGGCTTGGCGGTAGTAATAATCGTAGGACGTCATCACGTCGTTGTTCGGTTGCACGAACACTTGCTCGCCGGCCTGGCTGCGCTCGCCCTTGCTGTCGGTCTCGTAAGCCTTGATCGAGCCGCTGACCCGGTTGTCGAGGAAACTGAAGGCGAGGCCATAGTCGTAGCCCCGGCCGTTGACGGGGGGCGGAGTTTCTTCGTTGGGCAAAATCGTGCGGTTGCGGTCACCCAGCTCGACGCCGCTGGAATAGTTCGCGGTGAGCGAGAAATGATTCGTGGCGTGGAAGACGCCGCCGATCGACTTGCGCAGGCCGCTGACCGTCTCGCTCGAAAACCAGTCTTTGCCGATGGGCGCAAAGGCGGCCTTGTCAGCTGGCGTGGCGAAGCGCCAAAAGGCCGTCGTCGCATCGCGCACGACGCGGGGGCCCTCGGCGGTGATCGTGTCGTCGCGGACGCCGACGGTGGTTACGAGCCGGCGGCTGAAAAAGTAGTTTTGCATGACCGCCATGAGGGAGTCGGTCGTGATTTCGTCGTCGAAATCGAGCGCGTTGCGCGGGACCCACGCAGTGGTCATCGCTCCGACGGCCGGGAAGCTCGACGTGAATTTCTCGAGGTTGGCCGGATTGCCCGGCTGGTAGCCGCCGGTGTAGTCGGCCGACGGGCCGCCGATCTTGATGTAACGCCGGCGGGTGACGCGATTGGCGGCGTCTTCGGGGAAGCCACCGAACGGCCGGTTGGCCCAGGACTCGTGGGTGCGGAGACGCGACTCTTGGTTGATATAGCGCTCCCCCATCACGGCGAAGCGGTGCAGGCCCCAACGCTCGCCCAAGTCTTTTTCGTAGGAGAGCGATGCGCGCAACGTGTCGTTGTCATTGGTCCGCTTGAGCCGGAGCAGATTTGACTCGCTGAAATAGTAGCCGTTTTCGAGGAAGTAGGGATTCAGCGTGCCGTTCGGCAGACGGTAATTGAGATCGGCGCGCAGCGCCGGATTCTGGCCGATCATGGAATCGGTGGCCCGCTTCGAGTGGTTGTAGGCCAGTTCCATGTAAACGTTCTTGGTCCAGCGATGATTGAAAATCGCGGACAGACTGTCGTAGGTCACCGCGGCAAATTCAGCCGGACCGGTGGACGTGACGGAGCCGAAGCGTTCGAAGGCTTCATCCACGATGGGCGCGGTCAGGGTGTTGAAGATGCTGGCATTGGTCGCGAGCGTCGTGCGGTTGGCCGTGGCGGAGGCGCCTTCCCAGAACAACGGGGCGACGCTCAGGTCCGGGCCGTAGACGAGCACGTTGCGCAGATTGACGTTGCCGGTGCCGGCGACGGCCGCGTTGAGCACGGTGCCGTTGGCGTTTTCGTAACGCTCGAGGGTCGGGTTCCAGCGAATCGCGCCGGAGTTCCGCTGACCGATGAACCGGGAGAGGTTGTCGACGTGGTTCCAATCGCGACCCGCCACGCCCTCGGTTTTGTCGTGCTGATAGGACACGGTCAGATCCGTGTCGCGCCGGAAGCGGTAGGTGGCGGCGAGCGTGATGCCCTGGAAATCGGTGTATTGATACGGCTGGGGCGAACCCTTGCGGTCCCACACACTCATCACGCGGAGTGCGAGTTTGTCCTTGAGCAGGACGCGGTTCACGTCGACGGCGGCGCGCTTGGTGCTCTCGCTGGCGACCTTGAAGTCGAAGGCGGTCAGGTTCTTCGTGAGCCCCGGGGCGCGGGTGCGGAAGTTCAAGTTGCCGCCGGCACTGCCGGTGCCGAAGAGGATGGCATTGGGGCCGCGGGTGGAGCCCACGCGCTCGACGTTGTAGGTGTTGGGTTCGCCGGCGGTGCGGAAGCCGTCGGTCGAAAAAGACGCGGCTAGGCCGCGGGCCCGGAACGAAAATCCCTCGGCGAAATTGCTCGCCTGGTTTCCGGCGCCGTTGGCTTCGCCATCGCCGAACGACACCTCGGCGCTCAAATCGTAGCGCAGAATTTCCTCCATCGTGGTCGCACCGAGATCGTCGAGCAGATCCTTGGTGAAAATGCTGATCGCGGCGGGCGTGTCGCGCAACGCGGTGTTGAGGCGGCTGCCTTCCAGCGTGTTGGTGGCGGCATACCCGGTGTCGGTCTGCGTCGCGACGACGAAGGGCGAGAGTTCAATGACCTCTTCTTTGGTGGCGGGCGACGCCGGGGCGGCGGCGGAAAAAACGATTCCGGGCAGGAGCGCGGCCAGGGCCGCGCCGCGCCGGAGCGCAGTGGTCGAGTTCATGGTGTCGTTTGGGAATGCGGAGGTTTCGGTTTGGGTGATGAGATTACTTTTTAAATTCCGGGCTTTTTGCGCTCCGGCGGGGCGGAGAGCGGGAGCCGGTGCGGCGGGGCAAGTCAGCGGACGGGCGCCGCGGCTTTCCAACCGGCCCGCAGCTGGGTGGTGAGTTGCGCGACGAGCGCGGCGTGCTCGGGGCGTTTGGCGAGGTTCTGGTCTTCCTGCGGATCGGTCCGGTGGTCGTAGAGCTCGAGGGCGGCGACCTTGCCGGGGTCGTCGCGATGCAGCCAGGCGGTGAAACGGTAGCGCTCGGTGCGCATGGAATAGCCCATCAACGGCTGCCCGCCGGTGGCGGAGTTGCCGGGGCGGGGATATTGGCTGAAGGCGGCCTGCTTCCACGGGCGCGACGGGTTATCGAGGACGGGCTTGAAGCTGAGGCCTTCGAGGTGGGCGGGCCGCGGCAGACCGGCGAGGTCCGCGAGCGTGGGGTAAATGTCGACGAACTCGACGAGGCCGGTGGCCTTGGCGCCGGCGTGTTTCATGCCGGGGACGGAGAGCAGCAGCGCGCCGTGGGTGTCGTTCTCGGCATTGCTGTGTTTGCACCAGGCGTCGTGCTCGCCGAGTTTCCAGCCGTGGTCGCCCCAGAGGATCACGATGGTGTTCTTGCGCAGGTCGAGGCGGTCGAGTTCGTCGAGCACGCGGCCGAGCTGGGCGTCCATGTAGGAGATGGCGGCGTAGTAGCCGTGCTTGAGCTGGCGGGCGAGGTCGTCGGGGATCGAGCCTTCGGGGATGCCGTGGTAATTGCGGAGTTCGCCGCCGGGCTGGATGGCGTAGTCGGGCGCGTCCTTGGGGCGGAACTTGTTCGGCGCGAGCGGGATTTTCGCGGGGTCGTAGAGGTCCCAGTATTTCTTGGGGGCCACGAACGGCAGGTGGGGTTTGGAGAAACCGACCGCGAGGAAGAACGGCTCCTTTTTCTTTGCGAGCTGACCGAGGGTGGCGACGGCGAGCGTCGCGTTTGCGCCGTCGGTGAACGTGTCGTCGGGGACATCGGCGCCTTCGAAGGCGGGACCGCGGGAATTCTTGGGCGTGGCGGCCTTTCTTTTTTTGCCGGACTTCTTGGCGGTGTCGGCGGCGGGTTCCGCGGCGGCAGGTTGGCGGTTGTTGAGTGCGAGGTTTTCGGGGAGCCCGTAGGCCTGACCGCGGGAGGACTGCCACGGCACGGACCAAGTCGGGGCGTCGTCGAGGCTGCCGTGGTAAATTTTGCCCATGCCTTGGACGAAGTAGCCGTGGTTTTTGAAGTGCTGGCCGAGGGTAACGACGTTGGGCAGCGCATCGCGGAAATGCGTTTCGAGGTCCCAAACCTTGGTGGTGTCGGGGCGCGTGCCGGTCATGAGGCTGGAGCGCGTCGGCGAGCAGACGGCCTGCTGGCAATAGGCGCGGGTGAAGGTGAGGCCGGCTTGCGCGATCCGATCGAGATTGGGCGATTTCACGTAGCCCGCGCCATAGGCGCCGAACTCGGGGCGAAGATCGTCAACCGCGACGAAGAGGATGTTGGGTTTCTGCGCGGGAGCGGAGGCGCCGCCGAGGGCCCCGAATGAAATGGCGAGGAGGCCGAGAAAGACGGAACGATTGGTTGTTCTCATGGCGGTAGGGCTGATGGAAACCCCGGGAAACGAGGACGAGGCGAATGGGGGAGTGATGAAACCAGATGGGGCGGCCCGTTCAGAGCCGGTGGCGGAAGCGCAGTGAAAAATCCCGCGGACTGCCGGGGCGGATCGAAAGTCGGCCGGAGGTGGTGCGCGCGTATTCCTCATCGGTGAGATTCTGGACGTTCAGGGAGACATCCCATGTCTTCACCCGGTAGCTGAGCGCCGCGTCGAAGCGCACGTAGGCGGGGATATAGAACGTGTTGGCGACGTCGCCGAAGCGTCCGCCGACGGCCACAACGCCGAGGCCGGCACCGAGGCCCTTGAGTGAGCCGTCGCCGAACTGGTAGCGGTTCCAGACGCTGTAGGTGCGGGTCGGGGTATTGGCCAACCGGCTGCCGACCGGGGTGACGAGATCCCTCGTGACGACGCCCCGGGTGAAATTCGCGGAGCCGATGACCTGCCAGCCCGCGAGGACGCGGCCGACGAAGTCGAACTCGAGGCCGCGGGTGCGCTGCTGGCCGGTCTCGATACGAAAGCCCGGACGCAGCGGGTCGGCATTGAGCGTGTTGGCGTTGATCAGTTCGTAGAAACCGCCGGTGACGGCGATCCGGCGCTGGAACATTTCGATTCGCGCCCCGAGTTCCTTGATGGCGGATTCGATGGGCTTGAGCGTCGAGCCGTCGGGATTCACGTTGGTGGCGTTGGCGACGATGTCCGAGAAATTGGCGAAGACGGAGACGTTGTCGCGTGGTAGCCAGACGGCGCCGAAGCGGGGATTGGGACTCGTGCCGGAGGTATCGGTTTTGACCCCGGTGCGTTTGTTGGTCGCGTAGGAGGCGAAGCGCGCAAGCCGGGCGCCGGCGACGAGCGTGAGCTTGTCGTCGAGACAGAAAAACTGATCCTGCACGAAATATTCGTCATACCAGATGGTGGTGTCGTTCCAGCTGTTGTTGACGAAGGCTCCGGTGACGCCGCGCACGGGGTTGAGGATATTCGTCGCGGTGAGCGGCGCGAAGTTCGTGATACCGCCGTCGTAGTTGCGGCCGATTTCGACCCCGGCGAGGAGCTTGTGCCGGCCGCCGGCGCCGCGCAGCTCGTAGCTGACCTCGGTCTGGGTGTAGGCGTTGTCCACTTGCTCGGCGGCGAGCCAGCGGCGGGTGCGGGTCAGCACGAGAGTGGTGGCGTTGACGGCGTTGAACTGGGTGTCGAAGCCCTTCTCGTTCGTCTGGTTGATTCGGAAGGCGTGGCGCAGCGCGAGGCCGGAGGGAAACGTGTGGAGCAGCTCGTAGCGGCCAGCGTATTGCCACGTGCTGTTCACATCGTCGGGGTCGCCGTAGAATGTGCTGGAGGGCATCTTGACGACGCGGTTGCCGACGGCGACGAGTCCGCCGTCATTCACGCGCCGGTCTTTGAGATACTCAAATTCGAGATTGAGCCGGGTGCGCGGTCCGAGGATCACGCTCATGGTCGGGGTGAAGAAGAGCCGATGGACGAAGCCATGGTCGCGGAAACTGCCGGAGTCCTGCCAGGCGACATTCACGCGGTAGAGCACCTTGTCGCTGGAGAGCGGACCGGTGACGTCGAGGGTGCCGCGATAGTAGTCGTTGCCGCCCAGAGTCGCCGTGGTCTCGGTCAAGCGGCGCCGTTGCGGCAGCTTCGTGAGAATGTTCACCGCTCCGCCGGCGGAGGTGCGGCTGAAGATGACGGAGGCCGGGCCCTTCGCGACTTCGATGCGATCGAAGTTGGCGGTGTCGCGGGGCGCGCGGCCCGAGTCGCGAAATCCGTTCTTAAAGGGTATGCCCGTGGTGAAGCCACGGATCTCGAACCGATCGCCGCGGGAATTCTGTCCCTCGGTGAGTCCGCTGGTATAGACGAGCGCATCGGCCACCGAGCGCGCCTGCAGGTCGTCGATAAAACTCTGGTTCACGATCTGGATCGACTGGGGCGTCTCGCGGATGGCGGTGCCGGTCTTGTTGCCGGAGGCGGAGTTGTTGGAGCGGTAGCCTTCGTCCTGTTTCGTCGAGACCTCGAAGGCGGAGAGCTGGACGGGCTCTTCTCTGGCGCCCGCGGGCGCGGTACCGGTCGATTGGGCGAACGAGAGGGTTGCTAAGCAGGGAAGGAGGCTGAGCAGGATTTTCATGAGAAAAGCGTCAAGGCAGGACGGGGGGAGAGGTTTGTGGCCAGAGGAGAGATCGATTGGCCGGGGAATAGGTTCCAGCTCCCGCCGTGAAAATGGAGCGACCACTTCTGGGCCGGCCACGGAAGCCGCGCGAGAAGTCGCGGCGCGAAAAAGGGAATGCTCATGGCGCGGCGTTTTTCTTTTTCCGGCCGGACTTGGCGGGTGGAGCCGAGGCGTCGGCCGGGCTGGCGGTGACGGCGGGAATCTTAGCGGCCATGGCCTGTTGGATGGCGCGGTGCTCGGGCCGGCCGGCGAGGTTGGTCCATTCGTGCGGGTCGTTGGCGGAGTCGTAGAGCTCCTCGTTGCCGTCGGCGTAGCGGAGGTAGCGCCAGCGCGGGCCGGTGACGGCGAAGTTGCCGGCGTCGAAGGCGGTGAGGATGTGGCGGTCGCTCGCGGCCGCCGGGGTTTTCAGGCGCGGCACGAGCGATTCGCCGGCGAGGCCGGGGCGGGCGGTGAGGCCACACGCGTCGATCAAGGTTGGATACAAATCGATCAGGCCGACGGGATCGACGCAGGTGGCGCCGCGCGGAAAGTTCGCGGTCGCGCCGCTCCGCGGGGGCGCGATCAGCAACGGCACGCGCGTGGACCGCTGCCAGCCGGTCCATTTGCCCCAGTGTTCCTTTTCGCCGAGGTGCCAGCCGTGGTCGCCCCAGAAGACGATGATGGTGTTGTCGGCGGCGGGACTCGCGTCGAGGGCCTCGAGGAGTTTGCCGACCTGGGCGTCGATGAAGGAAACGCA
Source organism: uncultured Opitutia bacterium (assembly GCA_903948415.1). Lineage (GTDB taxonomy): Bacteria > Verrucomicrobiota > Verrucomicrobiia > Opitutales > Opitutaceae > GAS368. The sequence continues at coordinate 10,479 of CAJAYO010000859.1, forward strand.
CGCGAGATAGGCGGTGACGGCGGCTTGCCACTGGCCGTGTTTCACGACGGCCGCGTGGGAGCCGGCGGTGACGGGATCGCGGGCCCACTTGCGCCCGGTGTCGCTCAGGTCGTCGAGGTCGTCGGCTTTCACGACGGGGAGCTGGATGTCGAGGCCGGCGTAGAGATCGAAATATTTCTTCGGCGCGAAGAGCGGGATGTGCGGGCGGTAGAAGCCGACGGCGAGAAACCAGGGTTGCGCGGGGCTCTTCGCCTGGGTGCGGATCTGTTGCACGGCCCAGTCGGCGATCTGGCCGTCGCCCAAGTCGGAGTCGTCCACGTCAACCGGCCCCCAGTCGAAGGACTCTCCGCCGGGTGAAGCGGCGGCGCGGTCGCTCGGCATGCGGTTGAGCGGGAGGACGACGGGGCGGCCTTTGAGGACGGTGTGGTGCTGGGGATTGGCGGAACCCTTCGAGGGCAATTCGGCGGCGGTGTAGTTCACGGCGGCGGGGGCGAACGGGCTCCAGCGCTGCTCGGGGTAGAATTCCGTTTCGCACAGGCCGGGGCCTTTTTGGTGCAGGAGTTTTCCGGTGCCGTAG
>CAJAYO010000860.1 GCA_903948415.1 uncultured Opitutia bacterium
GCCCCGCTCACCCTCGCCGCCGGCCAGACGCTCGAGCGCGACTTCGAGCTCAGCAGCGCCGCCCGCCGCGGCCGCGCCGGTGAAGTGGTGAAACTCGAGTCCTTCGTCACCTCCGCTTCGCGCGAAATGGACGGCGCCGCCATCGCCATCAACGAACAGCGCTTCGCCGCCAACATCGTCAACGTCGTCTCCGCCGACGAATTCGGCGTCGTCCCCGACGGCAACATCGGCGAGTTCCTCAAAATGCTCCCCGGAATCACGATGGACTACCGCGGGGGCGACCCGCGCGAAATCTCGATGAACGGCGTCTCGTCGGCGAATGTGCCCGTGACCATCGGCGGCTTCGCGCTCGCGTCGTCCGAGGTCTCCGGTGCAGGCCGTAACGTCGAGCTCAACGCGATCTCGATCAACAATCTGTCCCGCATCGAGGCCGTCTACTCGCCGACGCCCGAGACGCCCGGCTCGGCCCTCGCCGGCTCGGTCAACATGATCCCGCGCTCCGCCTTCGAGCGTTCACGGCCGATTTTCAACGGCTCCGTCTACCTCACCGCGCGCGACAGTTCCCTCGAGGGTCGCACCGAGGGTCCGAGCCGGCGCGACACGCCCACGTGGAAGGTCCGCCCCGGCTTTGAGTTCTCCTGGATCGTGCCGGTGAACAAACGCTTCGGCTTCACCGTTTCCGCCGGCGCCTCCACCCAATACGTCGAGGGCCCGCTCCTGCAGAATACCTGGCGCGGCTCCGGCACCGCGACCAACGGCACGACCTTCCCCGACACCACGCCGGACCGCCCCTACCGCAGCGATTTTCTCGTCCGCATCGAATCCAAAATCGCCGACCGCACGTCTTTTGCCACCACGGTGGACTACAAGCTCAGCCCGACCGATCGGTTCTCGTTTTCGCTCCAATACGGCACGTTCCACACCGACTTCAACCAGCGCTCGATCACGTTCTCGGTCGGTGGCACGAGCGCGGGTAATTTTTCCCCGGCGTTCACCCGCGGCACGACCGGCGCCGGCGAGGTGCGGCTTTCCAACGGCGGCAACCACCGCCACTCGCGCACCTTCATGCCCACGCTCTCCTGGCGGCACGACGGCCCGCTCTGGAAAATGGAATCCGGCCTCGGCTCCTCCCACGCGCAAAACGAGTTTCGCAGCCTGGACAAGGGCCGCTTCGGCAGCACCCTCGCGCGCCGCACGGGCGTCACGGTCTCCTTCGCCGACAATTTCTACCTGCGCCCCAATACCATCACGGTGACCGACCCCGCGACCGGCGCAGCCGTCGATCCTTTCAACATCGCCACCTACGCGCTCAGCACCGCCGGCGCCAGCCCGCAACGCTCGCGCAACGTCCAGAACACCGCTTACGCCAACCTCCGCCGCGATTTTAATCCGGGCTTTCCACTCACGCTCAAGGGCGGCCTCGATGCCCGTTCGTCCCGCAGCGACAACCGCACGCAAAACCTCGCCGTCAACTTCGTCGGTCCCGACGGTCGCGCTTCGACCACCCCACTCGGCAGTGACGACAGCGCCGCGGCCGTCTACGACAACTTCTATTACCAGCGCGCCGGCTTGTTTGGCGTGCCGCGCGTCCAGTGGGTCAGCAACGAGACCGTGCTCGACGCCTATCGCGCCAACCCGGCGTGGTTCACGTCCGACGAAAACGCGCGCTACCGCGCCGAGGTCAACGCCTCCCGCATTTCCAAGGAAATCATCTCGTCCGCCTATCTCCGCGCTGACGCGCAATTCCTCGACCGCCGCCTCAAGCTCACGGGCGGCGTGCGGGCCGAGCAGACCAACATCACCGCCAGCGGATCGCTCAGCGATCCCACGCGTAACTTTCAGCGCGACGCCGCCGGCCGCGTCGTCACGGTCGCCGCCCCCACGCCCGCCAATCCCACCGCGCGCACGCCCGCCCTTATTTTTCCCGCCACCCCGGCCAACGCCCTCGCCATCTCGCAGCTCACGCTCCTCGACCGCGCGACGAAGGTGGAGAAGGAATACCTCCGCTGGTTCCCCAGCCTCAACGCCGGCTACAATCTGCGCGAAAACCTGATCGTCCGCGCCGCCACCTACACCTCCGTCGGCCGGCCTGCCTTCACCCAATATTCCGGCGGCGTCACGTTGCCCAACCTCGAGGCGCCCGCAGACGCGTTGACCAACCGCATCACCGTCAACAACGCCGGCATCAAGCCCTGGACCGCCAAATCCACGAAGGTCTCGCTCGAATATTATTTCGAGCGCGTGGGCCAGATTTCCGTCGGTGCGTTCCGCCGCGACATCCGGAATTTCTTCGGCCAGACGACCTTTGACGCCACGCCGGAATTCCTCGCGCTCTACGGGCTCGACCCCGCGCTCTACGATCCCTTCACCGTCGCCACCCAGGAGAATCTCCAGACCTCGGTGCGCATGACCGGCATCGATGTGAACTACCGCCAGGCGCTCACGTTTCTCCCGCGCTGGGCGCGCGGCGTGCAGATCTTTGCCAACGGCAGCGCCCAGCGCGTGATCGGCGATGCCGCCACCAACTTCAACGGCTACATCCCGCGCACCGGCAGCTGGGGCCTCAGCCTCTCGCGCGAGCGCTACAACGTCCGCCTCAATTGGAACTACCTCGGCCGCCAACGCCGCGGCATCGTGACCGGCCGCGGCATCGAGCCGGGCACTTACACGTGGGGCAGCAAACGCAGCTACATCGACCTCACCGGCGAGTATTCACTCACGCGCCGCCTCTCGGTCTTCGCGAATCTCCGCAACATCAACGACCCGACCGACGACGTGGAAATCCACGGCCCCACGACCCCCGCCGAGGCCCAGTTCCGTCAACGCGCCGAGTTCGGCTCCCTCTGGACCCTCGGCCTCAAGGGCTCGTTCTGAGCCGCGCCGCCGCCGACAGCGGCCCGGGCCACGCGGGAGACGCGCCGCCCTCGCTCGCGCCGCCTCCTGCCGCCGGTGGTCGTGGAGTGGATTTTTGTCCTCGCGCGGTGGGCGGAACGCACCGGGGCGATCCCGCGGGATGGCTTCGTCGCTTCGCTCCAGCTCAGCAACCCTTCGCGGGTTGTCAGGGCGCGCCCGACCGGGGCGACCCTTGAAACTCCATCGGGCCTGGAACGGATGACCCCAGAGACAGCGAGGTCGGGAGGACGCCGCGGAAAGGACGATCGGCGATCAACTCCCTCCGAACTCCGTGGCTCTGGACCGGGGCGGTGAGAATCCGCCTGCCGCGGCCTTTGCGGCCGGCCACAGCGTGGCCCCGACGCGCGCCGCGCGGATCCTCGGCGCAGGCGGCCAGGTCGAGTGAAAGATGAGCAACCCGACCCGCTCAATTTGGCCTCGAGCCGAAAACTTGCCTGAACC
>CAJAYO010000861.1 GCA_903948415.1 uncultured Opitutia bacterium
AAGGCGACCAACACCACCGAACCGCGTTTCGGCGGAAAGCGCATCAGAGGAGCAGGGTTTTGTTGCGCAACAGCATCCGGGGCGACGCCACCCGATACACCTGGGTGAGCGTTCCGTTCACGCTGCTCCCCTTCTGCGCCGTCAACACCAGCGCGACCTGCTTGATGCCGATCAGGTAATTCACATAGGTCGTGTAGGGATTCCCCTCCGTGTCGTGGTAGGAAAAGACGCAGGTCAGCAGCGAGGAGTGCAGCGTCAGCGCAGTCGCGGTCGTGCGGTCGATCCGCGCGAGGGCGTTGGCCGGCACGGTCACGCTGTAAACGGAAACCGCGGCCCCCGTGCCGTTGTAATAGTAGGTCACGTTCTTCGTCCCGCCGTCGCTGCGCGGCACCGTGAGCGTAACCTCCGAGGCCGAGAGGGCACTGACGGCCGAGGCCATTTGCACGTCCTGCGCGAGCCACGCGAGGGTGCGGCGGCCCTGGGATTCCAACGTCGGCTGGTTGGCCAGCCCAAAGCCGATGGTGCGATTGTAGCTCCGCGCCACGAACACGTAACTGCTGAGCACCCCCGTCATGACAATCAGCGATAAGCTGACCCCGACGATCAGTTCTCCGATGGTGAAGCCGGCGCTTCGGCTGGGGCGGTGGTGCGTCACGATTGCGGATACGACAGGTGCAGCCCGTTCTTGCCCAACCACACCGAGTTGGCGCGCGTGTGCGTGGTGTTGGCCCGCCGGATATTCGAGGTGTAGTCATCGGCGCTTTCCGCCGTGGTGCTCCCACCCTGGCTGACGGCACTGCCAATGCGCCCCGTCGCCACGACCCAGGTCACCACGAAGTTGACCTCGCGAATATGGGTCACCGGATCCGGACTGCTCACCGTGCGCGCGAGCGTAAAGGTCGCCCCGGAAAACGTGACGAGGTCGGTCGTCGGGAGGGTCGCGGGCGGAACCGGCGTCAGCACGGGCGTCCAATAGGTGGCGTTGGTCGGGACCTGATTGGCCTGCGCCGCGATGCACCGATACCAAGCCCCGTTGTAGGTGACCACCCGCCTGGTCGCGTAGCTGGCGGTGGCCGTCCAATCGGGCCAAAACGGGCGATCCACGGGCACGGCCAGGCTGGCGGTCGCCAGCGCGGTGATCTCGGGCCACGTGAGGAGAAACATCTTCTCGATCTCGTGGGCGATGATCTGGGCGGCGAAGGTTTGGCGCCGCGCGTGATCCATGCTGTTGGACGCGATCACGACCCCCTCCATCAACCCAATGAATCCCACCATCATGATGACCGCAGCCATCATGACTTCCACCAGCGTGAAACCGACAGTCCGGCGGGAAATGGGGTGAGGCTTGTTCAACGCGAAGGGGGCCGAAAGTCGATAGGTCCTCCCGCGAAAGTCGGCAAGGGCACAATGCCGGAACTACGGAGACCCGCAGGACGCACTCCCGCCGTCTTTCGTGTCGGACAAAGCCCCAAAAGGTGAGGCCCGCGCCCGGCCCGCGTCCCAATCCCGCGAATCGATCGTCCCGCGATAAACCCATTCCGCCGG
>CAJAYO010000862.1 GCA_903948415.1 uncultured Opitutia bacterium
ACCAGAAGAAAGCCGCTTTCCTGAATTTGAACATGTTCACGGGGATGACGCTCGCGTTCTTTGCCGGCTGGGTCTGGCTCTCTGCTCGCTTGCGCAAGGCTTCGTTCACCCAGGACGCGGACGGCGACATCAAGTGGACGTTCATGAACCGCAGGACCGCCGCCTTCGGTCTCCCGATCGGTGCGCTCACGCTCAGCTTCGCCGCGATCTACTGGGTGAAGTCCCTCGAGTATCACTGGTTTTCGACGATGTACGGCGTGTGGTTTTTCGCCAACTGCGTCCGCGGCGCACTGGCCATCGGCGTGATCATCATGATCTGGCTGTGGAACCGCGGCGACTTCAAGGGCGTGCTCAACACGAACCATTTTTACTCGATCGGCATGCTCGCGTTCGCGTTCACCGTGTTCTGGGCCTACATCACGTTCTCCCAATACTTCCTGATCTGGAACGCCAACGTCCCCGAGGAAACCTTCTGGTACAACCTCCGTGAAGTGAACCACGACGGCTCCACCAATCAATGGTGGTACGTCGGCCTCGTGCTCCTCTTCGGTCACTTTTTTGTCCCGTTCCTCTACCTGCTTTCCTACAAACACAAAGTCATTCATTCGAAGATCAAGCCGATCATGTGGTGGATCCTCGCCGTGATTCTGGTCGACATGTGCTACAACATTCTGCCCGCCCTCAAAGACGGCCACGGTGACTCGCTCCCGTTCCTTTCGTTGAATCTGCTGTGGGTCCTCACCTCGGTCGTCGGTATCGGCGGCGTGTGCACGTGGTCCTACCTGAAGAGCTTCCCGACGGCCAAACTCATCCCGATCCGCGATCCGCGTATCTCCGAGAGCCTCACGCACCATGAGTGATTCATCCGTCCATTCCCCGCGGCCCGTCGCCCTGATCACGACGCTGTTCATTTTCGCCCTCGCGGCGATCGGCCTCGTGGTCGTGTGGCGCGCCTACCAGCCGGCCGCCTCGTCCCCGCAGAACGCGGTCGCGGAAAATCTCCCCAAGGACGGATCGTTGGCGTGGAAGGCCACCCCCGCCAGCCGCAAGGAAGCGCTCCTCGCGCTCCGTGAAAAACAAGCCAAGCAGGCTGCCTCCTACGCGTGGGTCGATCAAAAGGCCGGCGTCGTCCAACTCCCCATCGACCGTGCGATGGAACTGATCGCCGCGCACTACGGCTCCAAGAAGTAATTTCCTCTTTCTCGATGTCTTCGCCCTCCACCACCGCTGAAGTCACCGGCGCCGATACCGTCGGCCGTTGGCCGCTGCTGCTCCTCCTCGCCTCCGGGCTGGTGTGGCTCGTCCTGAGCGGCGTCCTCGCCCTGATCGCGTCGATTCAGTTGCACTCGCCGGCCTTCCTGGCCGACTGCGAGAGCCTCACGCACGGCCGGGTAACCTCCCTGGCCGAAACCACCTTTATCTACGGTTGGGCGGCCAACACCGGTCTCGGTGTCGCGCTCTGGGTGCTCGGCCGTCTGGGCGGCGCCCCGCTTCGCGCCCTCAACTGGGCCGTCGTTGGCACGCTTTTTTGGAACGCCGGTATCTCACTCGGCCTCGTTGGGATTGCCACGGGTGATGCGACGTCCTTTGCGCTCCTCGAAATGCCGCGTTACGTGCAGCCGCTGCTCGTCGCCGCCTATGTGGCGATCGGCGTCTCCGGCATTCTCGCTTGGAGCGGACGCCGCACAGACGGCACCTTCGCCTCGCAGTGGTACGCGGTCGCCGCGCTCTTCCTTTTCCCGTGGTTGCTGATCGCCGCCCAGACGATGCTGTTGTGGAGCCCGGTTCGCGGCGTCCTCCAAGCGGTGGTCAACGGCTGGTATGTCCAGGGCGCGTTTTCCCTCTGGCTCGCTCCGCTCGCTTTGGCCGGAGTCTACTACGTCGTGCCGAAAGCCACGGGCCGCACCTTGCCGAGCTACGAATTCGCCTCGCTCTCGTTTTGGACGCTGCTCTTTGTCGGCTCTCTGACCGGTGGACGTCACCTCATCGGCGGTCCGGTTCCGGCGTGGATTCCGACGCTGGCCAACGCCGCCTGCACCATGCTGCTCTTCCACTATGCAGTCGTGGCCCTCAACCTCCGCGGCGCGTTCAGCGGCGGCAGCACGGCGCTCCGGTTCATTTCGTTCGGACTGGTGGCCTACCTGCTCGGCGCGGTCCTCGATGCGGTGACCGCGTTCCGCGGCGTGGCGCTCGTGACCCAGTTCACCTCCTTCGCCACCGCGCAGCAACAACTTGCCCTCTACGGCGGCATTTCGATGTTCCTGTTCGGCTCGCTTTATTTCGCAGTGCCGCGCCTCACCGGGCGGGCTTGGGCGTCCGCCGCTCTCCTTCGCGGGCATCTCGCGCTCGCCAGCTTCGGCGTCGTGCTCCTCGTGGTAACGCTGGCCGCCGCCGGTTGGACCCAGGGCCAGGACCTCAATCATGCCGCTACGTCGTTCGCTGACATCGCCGCGCACACCCGGCCGTGGCTTCTGGGCGTCACCGCGGCGCAGGGTATCTTGCTCCTCGGTAATCTCCTCCTTTTGGTCAACTTCGCCATCAGCGTGAGCAGCGTGTGCTGTTCCGCCCCCGCAGAGAATTCTTTCCGTCAGCCTTCGACGATGGAGGCCCACGCGTCATGATGAAAAACGGTTTCCTCTTCTTCATCGGCCTTCTCGCCGCCTTTGTGTTTGGCTGGGGCGGGATCGCGCTCGCCTCGCACCTGCAGCTCGGCGCGTTGGCTCCTTACTATGACGACGGCGAAGCGTCCACCTTCCCGGCGCGGCCGCCGGGGCTCGCCGCCCGCGGACAGCTCGTCTATGCGGACCTCGGCTGCGCCTCCTGCCATACGCAGCAGGTACGCCGGCCGGACTTCGGCTCGGACAAGGATCGCGGTTGGGGCGAACGCCAAAGCGTCGCCCGCGACTACATCCACCAGGTTCGCCCGCAACTTGGCGAGTCCCGCACCGGCCCCGATCTGGCGAACCTCGCCGGTCGCAAGGCCCCTTACGATGGCGCCGAGCTCACGCAGTTTCTCTACACGGGGATCGTGCCCGGCGCCCGGGTGCTCAGCCACCCGCCCTACAAATTCCTCTTCGACGATCGCAAGATCGTCGGTGAGGTCTCGGCCCATGCCCTCGCGTTGCCCGCCGGCCTCGCCCCTGCGGCGGGTCGGCAGATCGTCGCCGGCGAGCGCGCCCGGACGCTGGTCGCCTATCTCCAGAGCTTGAATACTCCTTACGAATTTCCCGAAGCGCGCCCGGCGACGCCGGCGGCAGCCGCCAAGGAGGGTGCACCCAAATGAGCACGCCTTCGAACCAAGATCCGCGCCTCGACCAGGCCGCCGCGTCGGATGAGAGCCTACTGGCCGCGCACGAGAAACTCCTCGGCAAACAGCCGGACGAGAAAGCGCGCTACAAGCTGCTCCCGCTGAATCTGCTGTTCCTCTTCAGCGGCCTCATCTTTTTTGCGGGTACGTATTTGAACCGTTACTCGGGCCTCTTCGACCCGAAGATCTACAATGAGAACGAGCTGCCCGGCACCGGTGCTCCGGTGGCGGTGAAGGTCGATCCGCTCGTCCTCGGCAAGAAGCAGTACGACGCGGTTTGCATCACCTGCCACCAGGGGACTGGCCTCGGCCAGCCCGGCGTCTATCCGCCGCTCGTGGCGGCCGATTGGGTCATCGGTTCCGAAGAACGCCTGATCCGTTTGGTGCTCTACGGCCTCAACGGTCCGATCAAGGTCAACGGGGTCGACTACAACGGCGCCATGCCCGCAATCGGTAAAGTGGCCGGTTCCGGTTACAATCTTTCCGACGAGAAGGTGGCCGCCGTGCTGACCTACGTCCGCCAGCAATGGGGCAACACCGCCGGTCCGATCACCACTGAGCAAGTGTCCGCGATTCGCGCCAAAGAGGGCGATCGCAAGGCCTACGTCGCGGAAGAACTCCTCAAGTTCCAATAACCAGTTTCCCGTCTCTCAGAGCCGCGCTGCCGTCAGCGCGGCTTTTTTGTGCCCCCAGCCTTGGGCTGCGCGCACGCCTCTGCGCTCCGGGTCGGCTATTCCTCGCCCAGCTTCCGCGCCGGCACGAGGTAGTTCTGCACGTAATCCTGCACGCACGCGGCCAGGGGCGTCATCGCGCGGGTGTAGCCGGTCGCGCGGAGCTTGGCCGTGTTGGCCTGGGTGAAATACTGGTATTTGCCCCGCAGCACCTCCGGCATGTCGATAAAATCGATGGCCGTTTCCCGCCCGAGGGCGGTGAAGATGGCCCGCGTCAACGTCAGCCAGGTGTTGGCTTCGCCGCTGCCCAAATTGTAGAGCCCGCCGACGGTCGTCGCCTGTTCCGCGAAGTGCAGTGTCATTTCGACCGCGTCCTTCACGTAGAGGAAATCGCGCATCTGCTCGCCGTCCTTGAACTCGGGCTTGTGGCTCTTGAACAACTGGACGCGGCCCGTCGCGAGGATCTGCTGGTAGGCCTTGTTCACGAGCGAACGCATCTCACCCTTGTGATCTTCGTTTGGGCCGAAAACGTTGAAATACTTCACGCCCACGATGTGTTTCAACCAGCCCTCGCGGCGGGCGTGCAGGTCGAACAGGTGCTTCGAATAGCCGTACATGTTGAGCGGGCGCAGCCGGTGGATCTCCTCGCTCGTGTCGTCCATGCCCTGCGCGCCGTCGCCGTAGGTCGCCGCGGAGGAGGCATAGATAAAACGCGCCCCGTGCTCGAGCGACCAGGCGGCCAGTTCCTGGGTGACGTTGTAATTGTTGTCGATCAGGTAGGACGCGTTTTTTTCCGTCGTGGCCGAGCAGGCCCCAAGATGGAACACCGTGGAAAACCGGCCGAACGCCGCGGGATTGTGGCGGAGACGCTCGCGGAACTGGTCGGCCTCGACGTAGTCGGCGAATTGCAGCGGCACGAGATTCTTCCACTTCTCGTCGTGGCCGAGGAAATCCGTGAGGACGATGTCGGTGTGTCCGCGGCGGTTGAGGGCCCAGACGAGCGCGCTGCCGATGAAGCCCGCGCCACCGGTGACGAGAATGCGGCCGTTAAGTGTGCTCATGAGTCAAAGAGGGCCGAAAAACGGGTGGAAGGTGCGAGAAAAGTTTCCGAAGCGGACGCCGGTTGCGCCGTGGGACGGCTAGCTGTCCTTCGACATTTCCTCGGAGCGCGCCTTGGCGGCGAGGACGGTGTCGCGGACGAGTCCGCGGAAATCGCGGGCCGCCAAGCATTGCAGGCCGGCGAAGGTGGTGCCGTTCGGCGAGGTGACCTGGTTGCGCAGCGTCTCGGGCGGGATCGCCTTCCGCGCGAGCAGGCGCGCTGCCCCGAGAAGCGTTTCGAGGGCGAGGGTTTGGGCGGTGTCAGGGGCGAGCCCGGCGGCGACGCCGGCGTCGCGGAGCGCGGCGGCAAACTCGAACACGTAGGCCGGGCCGCTGCCGCTCACCGCCGTGAGGGCGTCCATTTGGGTCTCGGCGATTTCCACCGATTTTCCGAGGGCGGCGAGAATGGTTTCGACGTTCGCGCGATCCGGGGCGGACAGGGGATCGCGGACACACCAGCCCGTGATCCCGGCGCCGATCTGGCTGGGCGTGTTGGGCATCGTGCGCACGAGATTGCGCGCCCGGGGGAAAGTCCGGGCCAGGCTCGCAATTTTTTTTCCGGCGAGCACCGAGAGGACGAGCTTGCCTGCGGTGAGGTCGGCGAGGCGCGGATCGGCCGCGGCGAGGTGCTGGGGTTTGAACGCGACAATGAGGGTGTTGGCGTCGGCCAGCAGGGCCTCGAGCGAGTGGGCCTGCGCGATGCCGGTTTTGGCGGCGAGGGCGGCGGCCGTCCGGCCCGATTCGCTGTAACAAATCAGGTCGGCGTGGGCCGGGGCCGATTTGGCGAGCAGCCCTTCGGCGAAGGCCGCGGCCATGTTTCCGGCGCCGAGAAAGGCGATTTTACTCATCGGTGTTTCGGCGGATTTTCTTTTCGACAGGATGGAGGAGAATCGCCGTCGCGCCGCCGCTTTCGGTGTCGGTCAGGGTCACTTCACCGCCGAGGTTGCGCAGCGCGTGGCGAGCCACGGTCAGGCCCATGCCGACGCCGACCGTGTTTTTGGTGCTGACGAAGGGCTCGAACATTTTGTCGCGCACATCCTCGTCGAGGCCATGGCCGTGGTCGACGACGCGGATTTCCACGGATTTACCCTCGCCGATTTTCTCGACGATGCACGTATGCACCGAGATTGGCCGCGGGTCGGTCGGCTTGTTTTCGTAGGACTCCCACGCGTTGATCAGGATCTTTTCCAGCACCTCTTCGAAGATTTCGAAATTGGTTTCGATCAGCAAATCGGCGAGGGGGTTGTCGATGGTGACCGGCGCCGTGAGTTTGTAGTCGGTGTGAAAACGCGAGACGCAATTCTCCAGCAGCGTTTGCAGCGGCGCCTTCATCAGCGGCGGACGCGATTTTACCACGAGCGTGCTGAGCTGTTTGATGATCGCGACAATGCGCTGCACGGCATCCTCGACGTGCTGCGCATTTTTTTTCACCTGCTCGGGTTTGTCGTAATACGCTTTGACGAGGTCGAGGTAGCCGATGACGACGCCGAGGAGATTGTTCAGGTTGTGGGCGATGCCCTGGGTGACAGCGCCGATGGTGGCGGCCCGGCGGGCCTCCTCGAGGCGTCGCGTCAGATCCACGAGCTGGCGGTTGACCGTGACGAACCGCAGCTGCGTCTGCACGCGCGCGAGGGTCTCATCGAGGTCGATCGGCTTCGTGATGTAGTCCACCGCACCGACGCCGAGGCCCTCGAGTTTGCTTTCCTTGGTCGTGCGCGCCGTGACGAAAATCACGGGAATGCCGCGCGTCGCCTCGTCGGCCTGGAGGCGTTGGCAAACCTCAATGCCGTCCATGTCGGGCATCATCACGTCCAACAGGATGAGGTCGGGCATGACCTTGCGGGTGAGATCCAGCGCTTCGAGCCCGTTATAGGCGGCGGTGACCCGGATGCCTTCACGCTCAAGCTTTCGCTTCAGGAGCTGGACGTTGATGGGTTGGTCATCGACGACCAGAATCGAAGGGGCAGCCATGGAGGGAGGAAGAAAGCCGGAGGGGGGATCGGGCGCAAGCTAGAGCGCAGCGCGCAGGTGAAACGCTTTGACCGTATTTTTCATGAGCATCGCGACCGTCATCGGGCCGACGCCGCCGGGGACCGGGGTGATCTTCGCGCAAAGCGGAGCCACGGTCGGGAAATGCACGTCGCCCGTAAGCCGGTAGCCGGTTTTTTTCGTGGCGTCGGGCACCCGGTTGATCCCGACGTCGATCACGACGGCGCCGGGTTTTACCATGTCGGCGGTGACAAATTCCGGGCGCCCGATGGCGGCAATCAGCACGTCGGCCTGGCGGGTGAGTGTCGCGAGATTGGTCGTGCCGGAGTGGCAGATGGTGACGGTGCCGTTGGCGCCGGCGCGTTTTTGGAGCGCGAGGAGGGCGATGGGCTTGCCCACAATCAGCGAGCGGCCGAGGACGACGACGTGCTTGCCCTTGAGGTCGGTGCCGCTGCGCGCAAGCAGTTCCATGATCCCGGCGGGCGTGCAGGAAACAAACCCGGTGTCATCCTCCTGGGCGACTTTGCCGAGGTTGAGCGTATTGAACCCGTCGACGTCCTTGTCGGGGGAGACGCGGCGGAAAACGGCGACCTCGTCGAGGTGTTTCGGCAACGGCGATTGCACGAGGATACCGTCGACCGTCGGATCGGCGTTGAGCCCGTCGATCAACGCGAAGAGTTCGGCCTGCGTGATGGTCACGGGAGGAAGAATGATGCGGCTGGTCACGCCGATTTCGGCGGCGGTCTTTTCCTTTTTCTTCACGTAGGAAACAGAGGCGGGGTCCTCGCCGACGCGCACAAGCGTGAGGCAGGGCTTACGCCCGGTGAACGTGGCGACCTCGGCCTTGAGCTCGGCAATGAGGGCGGTGGCGATTTGGTTGCCGTCAATAAGGTGCATGAAAAAAGGCGGGGAGGTGGGTGTGGTCGGCGGGCGGAAACCAGGCAAGGCGCGTCGGGGTGTTATGCGTTCCTCGCGGACATCGGCCGGCTACTTGAGCTGCAGCGTTTCGACCTGGATGACGATGTCCTTGCTGTCCGGGGCGTTTTTCGCGGCACCGAAGACCACCACGGTGTGGTTCACGTAGTTTTCGATTTGGTCGGTCAGAAGCAGTTTGGAAATGTCGAGGTAGGCATAGCGCTTGCCGGCGTCGTCGGTCAGGGCCCAATCGTAGGGCCGGCGGGGTTTGAACGCACTGCGGGTGGAAACGAACTTGCCCGCGAACTGACGGGGCAGGGTGGTCGCGCCGCCGTCGCCGAGGTTGACCATCGGTGCGGCGTGGCCGGGGGTCGCGACGCCGTAAACGCCGGGCGACACCGGTGCCGCCGACATCGGAGCGCCGACCGGTGCGGAGGGTGTGCTGGGGGCGGCGGCCGCGGGCGTCGTCGCGATGGCGGGGACGTAGCCGGGGGCACCGCCGAGATGAATATAGCCGGTGAGTTTTCGCTCGAGGCGGATTTGCGTCCATTTGCCGTAGAGGCCCGTGAGGGTCGTCTTGTCGTCCTTCGTCGCGACCGTCAGCACGCCGGCGTCGGGTTTTGGGGCGAGGTAGAGGTTGGCGCCCACCTTCACGTCGAGGCTCTTCGTGAGGTCTTTGTTCAGCACGTAGGCCTCGAAGGGGCCGGGCAACTCGACGGCGAGCCAACCCGCGGGCGTGCTGGCGACAGATTCGGGGACCACGGTCGGTTCGGTCCCGGCCTTCAGAAAAGTGACGGCGGGTGAGGCTTGGTCCGGTTTCGTGTGGATGGCGGTCGTTTCGGTCAGCGGCGCGGCGAACGCGGCAGCGGCAGCGAGGAGCGCGGCGAGCGCGAGGAGTTTAGTCTTCATGGAGGAGAGCGGGGTCGGCGGGTTGATCGGCGGTGGCTTCGAGGGTGGCGTGGGGGGTGCGCGGATTCTGGAAGAGCAGTTCGATTTCCTTGGGCGTAAGTTTTTTCATCGCGCGGGACGGGATGCCTTTCAACGGAAAGGCCCCGATTTGGTAGCGGCGGAGGCGTTTCACGTCGTAGCCGAGCGTGGTGAAGAGCAGGCGGATCTCGCGTTTCTTGCCGTGGTGCATGTGCACGTCGAGGTTGGTGGCCTGCTCGCCCGAGCCGGGGTGGATGAGGGCGGCGCGTTCGACCTTGAGCCGTTCACCCTCGAACATGATGCCCTTGATGAGCAACGGCAGCCGTTTCGCGGGGAACGGATTCTTGAGGATGACGTGATACCGTTTCGTGACGAGGTTCGACGGGTGGGTGAGGCGCTGGGCGAGATCGCCGTCGGTCGTGAGGATGACGAGCCCTTCGCTGTCTTTGTCGAGGCGACCGGCGCAAAAAAAGCGGAATTTGGCGAACTCGCGCGGCAGAACCGTGAAGACGGTGTCGGGGTTGTGCGGGTCATCGTTCGTGCAGGCGAGGCCGCGCGGCTTGTTCATCGCGAGCGTGAGGCGCGGCTGCACGGTGGAGCGCACACTTTTGCCACTGGCGGTCACGCGGTCGACCCCGGGCGTGACCTTCTGACCGAGGGTGGCGATGACGCCGTTGACCCAGACCTCGCCCTGCGCGATGAGCGCCTCGGCGGCACGCCTCGAACAGAGGCCGGAGTCGGCGAGGTATTTTTGCAGGCGGATCGGTTCGATGGATGACATGGTCGGGGCCAGTGGGCGGGAAATCGGCGGATGGCGCAAGCCTGCTCAAGACGCGAAAGCGGCTTGCATGCGGCGGGGTGGCGCAGCTTCATGCGGCTTTACCCGATGTCTGCACCCGCCGCCGCCGCCACCTATTCGAAAGATCAGCCGTTCCCGGCGCGAATGACGGAGAGCCGCCTGTTGAACAAGCCTGGCTCGGCGAAGGAAACCCGGCACTTCGTGGTCAGCCTGGCGGGCAGCGGCTTGCACTACAGCGCCGGCGATTCGGTGGGCATTTTTCCGGAAAACCGGCCGAGCGAGGTCGCGGAAATCATCCGGCGGCTCGACGCGACCGGCGACGAGCCCGTTTTGCCGGCGATGCTCAAGCTGACGGCGCCGATTGCGCTGCGCGAAGCGCTGACGACGCGGCTCGCCCTGGCGGGTCCGACGGCGAAAATCGTCGGCACGCTCGCGGCGAAGGCGACCGACGTGCACGAGAAGGCGAAGCTGGCCGGGCTCTTGTCGCCGGAATCCAAGGACGTGCTGGCCACGTTTCTCGACGAGCGTGAATTTGTCGATTTGTTGGCGGAGTTTCCGAGCGCCAAGCTCACGCCGCAGGAGTTGGTCGACCATCTGCGCAAGCTGATGCCGCGCCTCTACTCGATCGCGTCGTCGCCCCGGGTCTATCCGTCCGATGTCCACCTCACGGTGGCCGTGGTGCGCTACCGGACGAACGAGCGCGAACGGGCGGGCGTTTGCTCGACGTTTCTCGCGGACCGGGTGCATGTGGGCACGACGCCGGTCCGGGTGTTTGTGTCGTCGTCGCACTTCGGCCCGCCGGAAGACGGGGCGAAGGACTGCATCATGGTCGGGCCAGGCACGGGCATCGCGCCGTTCCGGGCGTTTGTGCAGGACCGCGTGGCCAGCGGCGCCACGGGGCGGAACTGGGTGTTTTTTGGCGACCAGAAAGGCGCGACGGATTTTCTCTACGGCGACGAATGGGAACAGTATCTTGCGAAGGGCCAGGTGGCGCGGCTCGACCTCGCATGGTCGCGCGACCAGTTCACCAAGGTCTACGTGCAGGACAAGATGCGCGCCAACGCGGCGGAGCTGTGGACGTGGTTGCAGGGCGGGGCGCACTTTTACGTCTGCGGCGATGCGAAGCGCATGGCGAAGGATGTCGACGTGGCGTTGCACGACATTGTCTCGGTGCAGGGTGGCATGACGCCCGCGCTGGCGGCGGACTACGTCAAGCAGTTGAAAAAAGAAAAGCGTTACCAGCGCGACGTGTATTGAGCCGACCCTGCGCCGCTCCCCGGCGAAATTTTCTCCTCGCTACCCGCCACCCGGCACCCGCTATTTTTGCTCCCTCATGCTCACCTTCACTCATCGCACCGCCCTCGTGACCGGCGCCGGCCGAGGCATCGGCAAGGCCATCGCTGAAACGCTCGCCAAACAGGGCGTCACCGTCATCTGCGTCTCCAAGTCCGCCGATTCCTGCGGCGCCACGGCTGCGGCCATCGTCGCCGCCGGCGGCAAAGCCCGGGCCCTCGCCGTCGACGTGGCCGACGGAGCCGCCATCGCCAAGGCGTCGGAGGACTTGCTGAAGGAATTCCCGACCATCGATATTTTGGTCAACAATGCCGGGATCACGCGCGACGGTCTGCTCTTCCGCATGAGCGAGACGGATTGGAACGATGTGATCGGCACGAATCTCACGAGCTGTTTTCATTGGACGAAGCTGATCGGACGGCCGATGACCCGCGCCCGCTGGGGTCGCATCGTCAATATCGCCTCGGTCAGCGGCATTATGGGCAATGCGGGGCAGGCCAACTATTCGGCGGCCAAGGCGGGAATGATCGGCCTCACCAAAACGCTGGCGCGCGAGTTCGCCGGGCGCAGCGTGACGGTCAATGCGGTGGCGCCCGGCTTCATCAAGACCGACATGACCACGGAGTTCGTGAACAACCCCGAGGTTGCGGCGAAAATCCTCGAAGCGGTGCCCCTCAAACGGTTCGGCGAGGCCGCTGACATCGCGAATATCACCGCCTATCTCTGCTCTGAGGAAGCCGGCTATATCACGGGGCAGGTTTTTTCCGTTGACGGCGGCATGGCGATGTGAACCCTCCGCCTACTCGTCCTATCCCTGAAAATTTCCGAAAATGGCTGACCAAAAAACCATCGAACAACGCGTCAAAGAGATCATTGTGAACCAGCTCAACGTCAACGAAGAGCAGATCACTCCGACCGCCTCTTTCCTCGACGATCTCGGCGCTGACTCCCTCGACACCGTCGAGTTGATCATGGCCTTCGAAGAAGAATTCAAAGACGAAATCAAGGGAGAGATCCCCGAGTCCGACGCGGAAAAGCTCCAGACGGTCGGTCAGGTTATCGACTACATCAAAGGCAAAGCCGGCGCGGCCTAAGTCACAGTCAGGCGAAAATCTTTGGCGTTCTGCCTGTTTCCCCCGCGGAAATATCTGGCAGAACGCCTTTTTGTTTTCTGAAATTGCCGGTCCCATTTGTTGAACATGGAAACTCCTTCGTCTTCCCGTCGCGTGGTCGTCACCGGCCTGGGCGTCGTCACGTCGATCGGCCATACGGTCGACGCGTTCTGGGCCAGTCTGGTCGCGGGCCGCGGCGGTATCCATCGCATCACGCTGTTTGACCCGAAGGACTTTGCCTGCCAGATCGGGGCGGAGGTGCGCGACTGGGAGGCGGCGGACCACATGGATCCGAAGGAGGCCCGGCGCAACGACCGCTACACGCATTTTGGGTTTGTGGCGGCCAAGCAGGCCGTGGCGGATGCGGGCCTCGACATGGCGAAAGAAGACGGCGACCGGGTCGGGGTCATCGTCGGTTCGGGCATCGGCGGGATGTACACTTACGAGTCGCAGCTCAAGGTGCTGGCCGAGCGGGGGCCGCGCAAGGTGTCGCCGTTCACGATTCCCTCGTTGATCGGCAACATGTGTTCGGGCTTGGTGGCCATCGAATTGGGCGCGCGCGGTCCGAATTTTGGGGTGGTGTCCGCGTGCGCGACGGGCACCCACGCTCTCGGCGAGGCGGCGCACACGATCCGCCGCGGCGACGCCGATGTGATGGTCGCGGGCGGGAGCGAGGCGGCCATCACGCCGTTCGCCTACGCGAGTTTCTGTTCGATGAAGGCGATGAGCACCCGTAACGAAAGTCCGGAGACGGCGTGTCGGCCGTTCGACCGCGGTCGCGACGGCTTCATTATGGGGGAAGGGGCGGGGGTGTTGGTGTTGGAGTCGCTGGAGCACGCCCAGGCGCGCGGGGCGCGCATCTACTGCGAACTCGCGGGCTATGCGGCGACGTGCGACGCGTTTCACATCACGCAGCCGGATCCGGAGGGCAAGGGGCTGTCGATGGCGATGAAGCGCGCGCTGGCGAGTGCCGCGGTGACGCCCGACCAGATCGACTACATCAACGCGCACGGGACCAGCACGCCCTACAACGACAAATTTGAGACGCTCGCCATCAAGAAGGTGTTTGGCGACCACGCCCAAAGCGTTCCGGTCAGCTCCACCAAGTCGATGACGGGGCATCTGCTCGGCGCGGCGGGCGGCATCGAGTCGGTCATCTGCGTGAAGACGATTCAGGCGCAGGTGATCGCACCGACGATCAATCTCGGCGATCCCGATCCGGAGTGTGATCTCGATTATGTGCCGAACGTGGCGCGGGCCGCGACGGTGCGGACCGTGTTGAGCAACAATCTCGGGTTCGGCGGGCAGAACGCTTCCGTGGTCTTTCGCGCCCTCTAATTCCTTTCGCGCGGCTGGCCCGTGCCGGTCCGCGCCGGGACGATCAGCAGCCGGGCATTTTCAGCCTGCGCTCCAGGCAAACCTGGAGTTCCTCTTGGCGGACCGGCTTCGCGAGAAAATCGCCCATACCGGCATTTACGCAGTCTTCGCGATCACCAGTCATGGCGTTGGCCGTCAGGGCGATGATGGGCTTGAACCTATCGGCCAGCAGACGTCGGATCTGCGCGTCGCTTCGCACCCGTCCATGCCGGGCATCGTCCATCAGGGTGGCGTCCCACGGTTGAATCCTGGCGAGCTCGACGGCTGAGGCACTGTCGCTGACGACGACGCAACTCAGGCCGATTTTTTGGAGCAGCACTTCGATGACACCTTGATTGACGTGGTCGTCCGCGACGACCAGCACCGAACCGGCAAGGGACGGGGGGCGCGGGAAGCAACGGCGAACGGGAATGTCCGGGGTGGGGCGTTGAGAGGGGCCGGGTGAGTTCGAAACTGAATTTCGAGCCTTCGTCGGTCCGACTCTGCATGTCGATGTGTCCGCCCATGAGGTTGATGAGGCGTTGGGAGATGGCAAGGCAGGTCCGGTGCCGCCGAAGCGTCGTGTCATCGAGCTGTCGCCCTCGGAAACCACCTGGAAAAGCTTGGCCTGGGTGGCGGGATCCATGCCGGTGTCGCGCACGCTGAAGCGCAGGGGCGCGGCTGGGGGGGGCGGAGCGCACCAGCGCAACGGAGATTCCGGCGCGACCTTGTTCGGTAAACTTGATCGCGTTGCCGGTGAGGTTGAGCAGAACCTGCTTCAGGCGCGCGGCGTCGCCCAAAACGTAGGTGGGCAGATCGGGCGGGAGCGCGAGCGTAAGTTCGAGCCCTTATGCCACGGCGCGGGCGTGGAGAAGGGCGGCGACGTCCGCGACAGTCTGCGGCAGGGCAAAGGTGACGGACTCGAGGTCCAGATTGCCGCTTTCGATTTTCGAGAAATCGAGGATGTCGTTCAACAGCCGCATGAGGGTGTGGACCTGGAAGCGATTTCGACCTCGCTCTTCTGGGTGGGATTCAGCGGCGAGTGTTCGAGGACTTGCAGCCTGCCCTAGATGCCGTTCATCGGCGTGCGGATTTCGTGTGCTCATGGTCGCGAGAAAATCGCGCTTGGCCTGGTTGGCGGCCGCGGCCGGGCCTTTTCCTCGCGGAGCGTGAGGACCTAGTTCTTCGTTGTCGAAAATCAACCGCGACAGCCGCAGGAGGTCGGCAGAGTGGAGCTTGGCGGTTTTGAGCAAAAACATCGCGAAGGTGACGGTTATGAGGGCGAGGGTCCACCCGCCGGGTTCCTCCACCGTGGCGAAGCGGGCCAGCAGCGGAGCGAGGGTGGCCACGACGTGAGTCCGATAGCTCCACGGCACGGCGGCGAGCGAGCGGGCTGCGCCGGCGTTCAGGCCGGCAAGGATGAAGATCAGGAGGAGCCGCGGGAGGATCTGCGGGTTCTCGAAATACAGCCACTCCGCGAGGCCCCAGATGAACCCCGCCACAGCAACGCCGGCGAGAGAGGCGAGGCGCCAAGGGGCGAGGCGCTCGGCCGGTGGCTGGACCCGGGCAAAGGCGAGGTTGAGGCCAAGCCGGCAGAGCGAAACCAGCACAATCGCATCGAGCCCGCGGACGTGCAGGGAGGCCGGATGGGGCGTAAACGTCCCGGCGACGAGGATGACCGCGGGGCGAAATCCGAAAACAGCCCGAATCCCGCGGGCCGGAAAAGCAGGCGAGTCATCTCGGCCCCGATCTTCTGGTCGATGGAGGCTCTGCCCGACGGCGTCGGCACTGGCGGGTGGTCAGGGCCCCTGCGATCGCAGGAAGTGGCGACAATCCCGGCGGGCGAAAGCCGATTTAAGCCGCTGGCCGCGTTGAGCTGCAAAAAAGCCCGCAGCCGGGAGGCTGCGGGCAAAGAGGGGGAGAGCGCGGGTCGGTCGACTCAGGCTTTCACGACGAGACCGGCCTTGATGGCCTTCACGGCGACCCAGACGCGCTTCGTGCCGCCGTTGGCGGTCTTGATGCGGATGCGCTGGAGGTTGGGCCGGAACTTACGCTTCGTGATGCTCGTCACGTGCGTGCCGATGCCGCCGCTTTTTTTGGACTGACCCTTGCGGTTGATGATCGAGCCCTTGACGGGACGGCGACCGGTGATTGCACAGATTCTGGCCATGATGGTTTCGAGTTGGTTAAAGGTTCAGAGATAAAAGTCGGCGCGCGGGCGAAGCAAGGGGAAATTTGGATTATCGTAACGCATGCAGGACTTGGAATTTCTGTCCGAGGTGCGCGGGGTGCAGGAGTTGGAGCAAAGCGAGTTTGCGCTGGCTGAGGCGCGCGGCCTCGGCGGCGGTGGTTGCGGCGATGAAGTCGGCCGCATGGTGGATGAAAAAGGCCTCCTGCGAATCGACCCGCGGGGCGACAAAGCCTCCGGCGGCCAGGGCGGCGGCGAGCCAATCCCAGCACACGTGGCAAGTGAGATCCTGTTCACCGGGTTGAGCGAGGAGGTCGTTGGACTGCGTGTGACGAGCGTAGGCGCGGGCGGTGCCACCGGGTGTTTCCTCGGCCAATTCGCGGAGACTCTTGCCGTAATCGAACGCCACGAAAAGGCCGGTCCAGGATTGGTTCGCAATCGAGGCGGCGAGGGCGGACGCGGCGAGGGATTGATCAAACCGGTAACCCTCCTGGGCTGGCGGGGGAAAATGGGGGCCGGTCGGTGGGGGCGTCGACAATTCGATGGTCGCGAGGGAGTCATCGAGCAGCCGCACGCCCTGTTCCCGCCATTGTCCGGCGCGCACGATGGTCCGGGTGAATGGTTGGGCGTCGAACAGCTCGTTGGAAAATACGATGCAACGGCCGCGCAGCTCGATCGGTTGTCCAACCTGCACGGTTCGGACGGCGCCAAAGGGATGCGCGACGCCGGTCAAAATGCCCGTGGGGTTTTCCGCGCCGATCTCGACGAAGGTGTGCTCGCGTGGATTGAGAGAGCCCAGCAGGTGCACGCACGCCGCGGCGACCAATTCGCCGAAGATCGCGCCGCTGGTTGTGGCGGTGAAGAAATCGGTGCCGGGAGCGTAGCCCACGCGGGGTCGGTCGCGCCGGTAGTAGCCGACCGAGGAATGATAGAGCGCGAGTTCCATGAAGCGCGCAAAGCTCATCGCGCCGCCCGCGTCCGCGTGGGCGCGAAAGACGGCGAGGAACTCCGGCGAGGCGGCTGATGGTAGCGGTGAAGCTGACGAACCCATTTACAAACCGATGCGGATGCACACTGTCGGCCGGATGTTCAAACGGATTCTCACTCTCGGCACGGGCGCTGTGCTCGGCGTCGCGTTGACGGTCGCCGGCGTGCGGGTCGCGGCGGCGTGGAATTTGTTCCCGAACCGTGAGCTCAGCCGTTCGGCGAACTATGTGCGCGAAGTGATGCAGTTGGTGGGGGAAAATTACGTCGATGAAAAGGCGGCGGCCTTCGAGCAGCTGGCGAAGACGGCGCTGCACGGGATGGTGGAGTCGCTCGATCCCCATTCGGAATTTCTCGAGGCCAAGGACAACGAGGAGTTCGAGGAGGATTTGG
>CAJAYO010000863.1 GCA_903948415.1 uncultured Opitutia bacterium
GCAGGTGAGCAAACAATGACAAAACGGACAAAACGGTGCCGTTCAAAACCGGCTACGGGATATTCACGGGATGGAAGCACGGTAGCAGGGCCCGACCAGCAAGACCGTCGCACGGGAAAGCCTTCACTACCAAGGGGTTTCTGCCCGAGCACGGGTCGCTAGCTCAATGGTAGAGCTGCGGACTTTTAATCCGTAGGTTCGGGGTTCGAGCCCCCGGCGACCCACTCGTCAAACTTGTTGCAGCGCAACGGATTTCGGGTTCTTCGCACTTAAGCGGGGTGGCCTCGTGAGTTTTGGCTCGTGGCCTCGGCATGCTGGTGGTTCTGACACTCACGAGCGTGGAGGCCACGAGCTATGGAAGATCGTACGTCGTTGTTGTTTGCCCTGCCCGGTTACCGGGTCCTCGATGTCGCGCTCGGCCTTGACGGGGGTCGGGAGGTGCTCGCGGAGGTCGTCGATTCGGAGGGGGGCTGCCCGGCGTGCGGGGTGGTGTCCTCTCGGGTCAAGGACCGTCCGCTGAGCCGCGTGAGGGACGTTCCGCATGGGGCGGTGGCGTTGCGTTTGCGGGTCCGTAAGCGCCGCTTCGTGTGCTTGGAGGCACTGTGTCCGCGCAGGTCGTTCACGCAGGCCAGCGCGCAGCTGCCGGCCCGCTCGCGGGTGACGACCAGGCTGCGGGAGCGGGTCGGTGCCGCGGTCGCGGGGGCGAACCGGGCGGTGAGCGAGGTCGCCGCGGAATGCGGGATCGCGTGGGCCACGGCCCACCGGATGCTGGTCCTGGCGGCCGCGGCCGCGGCGGGTCCTGCGGTCCCGACGGCGATGATCGGGATCGACGAGACCCGGGCCCGCAGTGTCCGCTGGACCCGGGAAGGAGACGACGGCACGGGGCCGTGGCGACGTTCGGATCCGTGGATGACCTCGATCGTGGTCTTGGACCCGGGACGGCCCGGGGGGATCATCGGGCTCGCCGCCGGTCGCTCCGGCGCAAGCGTCGAGGCGTGGATGACGTTGCAGGGCAACGATTTCCGGGAAGCGGTCCGGATCGTGGCCATCGACCCGAGCGCTCCCTACGCGTCAGGGATCCGGCGGGCACTGCCCGGCGCCCGGATCGTCGTGGACCACTTCCACCTGGTGATGCTCGCCAACCAGATGGTCACCGACGTCCGCCAGCGGGTGAGCCGCGACCGCCACGGCCGCCGCGGCAGGAAGGCAGACCCCTCCTGGGCCAACCGCCAGCTCCTCCTGCGCGCTGGGGACCGCCTCGGCGACAAGGCGCGCGCTCGGCTCGACGCGCTGTTCGCGACCGACGACCCGACCGGTGAGATCGCCGCCGCATGGCAGTGCAAGGAGCTCCTGCGCCGCCTCCTCGCGGCCCACGGCCCCACCCTCCACAGCCGGCACCGGACCGCGCACCACCTGACCCGGTTCCTCACCGCATGCGCCGACGCCGGCCTGGAGGAGACCACCCGCCTGGCCACCACCGTCGAGCGCTGGTGGCCGGAGATCGAGGGCTTCCTCGAACTCGGCATCACCAACGCCAGGACAGAGGGCCACAACCGCGTCATCAAGCAGATCAAGCGCGTCGGATGCGGGTTCCGCAACCAGGCAAACTACGAACGGCGCATAATGCTCCACAGCGCGACCCGAAGGGCCGCGTGAACCGCCAGCATCCGAACACCCCGCTTAAGCCTGAATACACCGATGGGGTCGGAAATTATGTGAGTTGAAACGCGAAATGTCCCTGCAAATGCTGGAGAATAGGACTTATCTAAGGTTCCATTCCGGCAAAAGCGAAGGACATCCCGCAGGTGCAACTATCTCATACCCCGGCCGCGATCGGTGCGGCATTCGA
>CAJAYO010000864.1 GCA_903948415.1 uncultured Opitutia bacterium
AACCGGCAGCGAGGGCATGGGATCAGACGGCGATTTCGAGTTGCCGGGTCTCGATCGTCAGTGGCATGCCGCGCCCCGCGCCGACGGCCAGACATGCGCGGATGGCTTCATCGAGATTTGCGACGGCTTCGTCCCTGGTCGCTGCCTGGCTCACGCAGCCTGGAATCGCGGGTCACTCGGAACCCAAACTCCGTCTTCGTCGCGGTCGAGGGTGACGGTGAATTTTATGGCCGATCGCTCGGGTGGATGCCGTGGTCGGCAAATCGGAAATCGCGGCTGAGGCTCTGCGCTACGACGTTACTTCACCCAGCGCTTCAGCCAAGTGTGGACCTCGCCATACCAGAAGACGGAGTTTTGGGGTTTGAGGATCCAGTGGTTTTCATCGGGGAAATAGACGAGGCGGCTGGGGACGCCCAGCCCCTGGAGGGCGGCGTAAAACTGGAGGCCTTGGGCGACGGGGACGCGGTAGTCGAGTTCGCCGTGGATCACGAGGGTGGGGGTCTTGAAGTTCGCGGCGTGGGTCATCGGGTTTTGCGCGTCGTAGGCGGGAGATTTTTTCCACGGCGTACCGCCGGCGGAGTGGTCGAGCCAGTAGACGGCGGAGTCGGCGGCGAATTGGGTATCGAAGTCGGTGACACCGGCGTGGCAGACGATGGCTTTGAAGCGGTCGGTGTGGCCGGCGACCCAGGAAGCGAGGTAGCCGCCGTAGCTGGCGCCGAGGGCGGCGGTGCGGGTGGCGTCGAGGAAGGCGTGTTTTTTGAGGAGGTGATCGGTGGCGAGCATCACGTCGGTGAAAGGTTTGTCGCCCCAGGCGGCGTCGATGGAGCCGACGAACTTTTCGCCGTAACCGGTCGAGCCGTGGCGGTTGACCCAGGTGGCGACGTAGCCGGGGGCGGTGAAGACGTGGGCGTTCCAACGCGGGGACCAGGCGTCGCCGATCATGGTATGCGGGCCGCCGTGCATGAGTTGGAGGAGCGGATATGTTTTCTTGGCGTCGAAGGCCGGCGGATAGATGAGCCAACCGGAGACGGTGTCGCCGGCGGCGCCGGGGAAGGAGTAGGGCTCGACGCGGCCGAGATCGAGGCCGGTGAGGAGCGCGGTGTTGAGGTGGGTGCGTTGGGCGGTGGTGCGGGTGGCGAGGTCGACGGCATAGACTTCGTCGGGGCGGGAGAAGGTTTGGTTGAGGACGTAGAGCGCAGTGGTGCCGACGGCGAGCGAGCTGCTGGTGCCGGTGCCGAAGACCTCGGTGGGTTTGGCGGCGGTGCCTTCGGCGGTCAGGCGGAAGACGCGGGTGAAGCCGCGGTCCTCGGCGAGGAAGAAGACGGTTTGGCCGTCGGCGGAGAATTTCCAGTCCTGCGGGGAGAGGTCGGCGCCGCCGAGGGAGAGTGTTTCGTTGCGGGCGGCGGCGAGGTGGTGGCGCGTGAGGCGGGTGAAGACGGAGAAGGTGTTTTGGCCGGCGCGACGACCGAAGAGGATCGATTGGCCGTCGGGGGCGAAGACGGGGTTTGAATCGGAGCCATCGGGGTTGTCGGTCGTGAGGTTGGTCCACGGGGCGGACGGATCGTCGACGGAGAGGAGGTAGACGTCGGAATTTTCGCGCGTGGTGAAGGGCGGGGGCGTGGTGCCGGCGGAGAGGACGAGGCGTTTCCCGTCGGGGGAGAGGTCGAACTGGTTTTCGTTGTTGAAGAGGAAGCGGCGGTCCCAGCGCGGGGTGAGGTCGGTGACTTTTTTGGTGGCGAGGTCGACGACCATGAGGCGGGAGGCGTGGCCGTCGGTCTGCCACGAGTCGAAGTAGCGGTAGACGCGGTTTTCGGTGACCTTGGCGGAGACCTTGGAGTCTTTTTGTTTCTTCAGCTCTTGGCGGAGGGCGTCGAAGTCGGTGCCGAGGGCTGGGAGCGTGCGCGTGGCGAAAAGGATGCGTTTGCCGTCGGGAAACCAGCGGGGGGAAGAGATGGGAAGCGGGAGCTCGAGGATTTTTTCGGGTTCGCCGCCGTCGGTGCGGAGGACGTAGAGCGCGGGGGATTCGTCGGCGCCGCGTTTGGAGGTGAAGGCGAGGCGGTTGCCATCGGGGGACCACTGCGGAGCGGAGTCGGTGCTGTCGGCGGTGGTGAGCGGGCGGGCGACGGCGCCGGGGGCGGTGTCGAGGAGCCAGAGGTGGGTGACGGAGGTGTTTTTGGCGAGATCGTAGTCCTGGACGGTGAAGGCGAGGCGGGCGCCGTCGGGGGAGAGATTGAGGGCGGCGGCGCGGCGGACGGACCAGAGGTCTTCGGGGGTGATGGAGCGGAGCTTGGCGCGCGCGGCGGGGGCGGGTGCGGGCTCGGCGGCGGGGAGGACGGCGGTGGCGGGGAGGAGCGCGAGGAGGGCGACGCGGGTGAGGCGGCGGAAGACCGAGAGAAGGAGAGCGGGGAAGACGGGGAGGGAGGGCATCGGAGGGAGAGAACGGGAACGATGACGAGGAGAGAGAACGATTGGGCGGGAGGCGGCGGACGCGAGCGAAGGAGAACGATTAGGTCGGATATTTCACACTCAACTTGACCAAACCGATTTCACCGAGGACCCGGAGCCCAGGCCACCGAGCTCACAGAGCGGACAAGGGGTTTGGCGCCGTGACCTCGGTTCGAAACGCGGTGCGCCCGGTGAAAATGAATTTATTCAGGAGAGTGTGATTTATGCGGGTTAGGCCGGGTGGTGGGTGATCCGGCCGAGGGTGTCGAGGGTTAGGTTGAAGAGGGCGATGTGGTTGGCTTGGGAGAATTCGCCGCGGCGGATGAGGGCGAGGGTGGCGGGGATGCTGTGCCACGCGCACTCG
>CAJAYO010000865.1 GCA_903948415.1 uncultured Opitutia bacterium
AACGTCGACAACAAGAACTCACGCTATCTCGTCTCGTTCCCCGACGTCGCCCAGTTCACCGGCAACGGCCCCTTCGACCTCACCACCGTCGACTCGGCGGTCGGCCCGTTCCACCGCGATGCCTACACCAATATCATCCGCTCCGTCGTGGCCGAGACGACGCTCGCGCCCGGCCTCGCCCTCCAACTCCGCTACGGCCATGACGCCCGCATCAACGACCCGCTTCGCGCCACCAGCACCGTCGTCTTCGCGCCCGGCGCGACCGGCAACAACTACGTCGACCCGGCCACCGGCCAGACCGGCACGCAGTGGGCGTTCAATACGGCCATGAACGCCGCGCCGTTCTGGACCGGCGCGCGCGGCTTCCGCGGCGCCCTCGCCTACCAGAAGGACCTCGGCAAATGGTTCGGCCGCCACCAGGCCAGCGCCTTCTACCAGGACATGGACTCGTGGGTGAACACGCAGCCGTGGCGTTTCTTCGAGACCGATGCCAGCGGCGCCTTCGTCCAAAACCTCGCCAACATCACCAACTCCACCTCCGGCCGCATCGAGATGCCCGCCGTGTGGGTCCCGGCCTTTCCCCAACAAGTCATCGGCGGGCGCGAATGGCCCTTCACGAGCTTCACCCATCCCAACGGAAAAACTTACCGCTACACCTCCACGTTCTACGCGGACGCCGTGCCACGGACGCCGGGTAACCCGATGGGCCTCTCCGGCCCCGTCAACGCCGCCGGGGTCACCACCGCGGGCGGCACCCTCGACGACACCCGCGAGGCGAGCAAAGGCTTCAGCCTCTTCAGCGAGTGGTGGGGCGGCCGTATCGACACCATGGCCGGCTACCGTTCCGAGGAAGCCAGCACCGTTCGCGTCAACACCGGCCGGCAGCGCGGGCCGATCTCTTACGACAGCCTCACGACCGGCTTCGTCTTCGACACACCGATCCGCGGCATGCGCGTGTCCGGAAATTATTCCACCAACGCCAAAATCAATTTCGACACCGGTCGCGACATCTACGACCAGATTCTGCCCGTCGGCAAAGGCGTGAGCCGCGATGTCGGCCTCAAGTTCGACCTCTGGGAACGCCGTATCTCCGGCAACGTGAACTACTACGTTTCCCAGGCGAAGAATTTCATCGGCGGCCTCGGCGGTCTGCAAAACGACATCGATCCCGACGGCATCAACGGCCGCAACGGCGGGGGCAACTACGTCTTCGACAAGACCTCCGACGGTTACAACGTCACGCTCACCTCGCGGCCGCTGCGCGGCTGGGAAGTGCGCCTCAACGTCGCCACCGCCAACGGCAGCGAGCGCACCGACGTCGTCCTCCCCCAATTCTACAACGACAAATTCAACACCACGACCGTCAACGGCCAGACCGTCGTCGGCGTCCGCGCCGCCACCGGGGCCGCCGTCGTGCCTCTGCTCGTGCCGTCCGATCCGCGCGATCCCGCCTCGGCGCAAATCCCGCTCTCCTTGGCCATGCTCCGCGACCAGAGCGAAACCAATCCGTATCGCGCCCAGCTCGACAGTGAATCCGGCCAGATCCTGAACGCGCAGGCCCTTTTCCTCCGCACCGCCGGGGTCGGCACCAACGAGACCGGCCTCCCCATCACGGAGCATCAGCTCGGCTTCGCTTCACCGTCCGGCGGCGTCATCATCGTGAAGAAGGCCGGCGAGAAGACGGTCAACTACGCCGAGCGCAGTTACAGTCTCGTGAACCGCTACCAGTTCAGCGAGGGCCGGCTGAGCGGACTCGTGGTCGGACTCAGCTCCAGCCTGCGCACCAACCACCGCGCCTATATGTATAATGACGCCGCCGACGGCGGAAAGCGGAAGTTGTTCTATTTCCCCAACCGCCTGCTCCATGACGCCTACGCGGTCTACCGCTTCAAGGCCACGCGCCAGGCGCGCGTCTCCGTGCAGCTGAACATCGCCAATCTCCTCGACGCGAATGAGGTCCTCTACCTGCGCAACGGCACCAACGGCACGCTGCGCTATGCGCAATGGTTCAACGCCCCGCGGAAATATTCGCTCACCACGACCCTGAGCTTCTGAGGGCGCTTCCCCCGCCTCGTCTCCTTCCATGAAACCCGTCCTCCCTCCGGTGGCGCTGCTCTGCGCTGCGCTCGCCGCCGCCGCCACGGCCGCCGAAACCCGGCCTTCCTTCAGCGGCATCTACCCCCACCTCGCGATGTTCAACTCGCAGGGGGAATGCGGGACCGGGGCCGTCGTCCCGTGGGCCGACCAACTCTGGGTCGTCACTTATTCGCCCCACTCACCGAAGGGTTCCGACGACAAACTCTACTCGATCAACTCCGCGCTCCAGCAGACCATCCACCCCGAGAGCATCGGCGGCACCCCTGCCAATCGCTTCATCCACACCGAATCGCAACAGCTCTTCATCGGCCCCTACGCCGTCGACGCGAAGGGCGGCGTGCGGGCGATTCCTTACGACAAAATGTTCGGCCGGCCCACCGGCAACGCCCGCCATCTGACCGATCCCGCGAACAAGCTCTACTACGCCTCGATGGAGGAGGGCCTCTACGAGGTCGACGTCCGCACCCTCGCTGTCACCGAGCTCTGGCGCGACGAACAACTCAAAGACGGCCGCAAATCCGGCCTCCCCGGCTACCACGGCAAAGGCCTCTACTCCGGCCAAGGCGTCCTCGTCTATGGCAACAACGGCGAACACGGCAAAGAGGCCCAGGCC
>CAJAYO010000866.1 GCA_903948415.1 uncultured Opitutia bacterium
CAGCACGATCTGCCCGGCGAGAAACCCGGTCATCGTGCCGGCGAGGCCGAAGCCCCGCGAGAGCGCCCAGGCGGCGGCGAAGCTGACGGCGTAGCCGACGGCGAAGCATTTGACGACCGCGGTGTAGTCCTTCACGGCGGTGACGTAAATGGCCGCGATCCAGATCGCCGATACGACTGCGAGCACGCCGGCGGCGGCCACCTGGAAGAGGGGCGAGGCGGGGACGAAGCCGACGAAGAAGACCAGGCCGAGGGCGGCGTTGACGGGGAGCGTGACGGTGAGCGCGCCGAGGAGGGACGGGAAAACTTTCTCGTCCTGGCGGGAGAACACGGCGTCGGCCGCGTAGCGCGAGAGGAGGAGCTGCAACGGACCGGTGGTGACGAGCGAGAAGGCGAAGAGGTGGGTGACGGCGACGAAGAACAGATCGAGTTCGCGGGCGGCGCCGGCGCGCTGGAGCACGACGCCCAGGAGCGCGAGCGTGACCATCGAAAGGACCCAGGGGCCGCTGCCGATGAGCGCGGCGAAGCCGTAGGCGTGCACACTGCCGGCGAGCGTGCGCTTCTGCATGAGCTTCGTGAGCTGGAATCCGATGCCGGCCATTTAAGCAGAGTGGAGCGGGGAGGGTTGACCGTTGCGCGCCGGCAGTCGGGACCAGGCGTGATCGGTGTAGAAGGCGCGGTATTTGCCCATGATCTCGACCTGACGGTAGTGGCGTTCGGCGCGCAAGCGGCCGGCGCGCCCCATGGTCAGCAGAGTTTCGGCGGAAGAAATCATGCGCAGCACGGCGTCGGCCGTATCAAGCGGGGAGCAAATCTTGGTGAGCTGGCCGGCGCGGCCGAGGGCCTTGTCTTCGGGGGTGCGGCCGAAGATGAGTTCGCGGCACGCGCCGACGTCGGTGACGACGCAGGGGACGCCGGCGGCGAAGGCTTCGAGAATGATGAGCGGGAGTCCTTCGCTGATGCTGGTCAGCAGACAGACGTCGAGGTCGGCGAGGATTTCCCGGACGTTTTGCGGTCCGCGGAAGAGGACCTTTTCTTCGAGGCCCAGGAGGGCGACCATCTGCTGACACTCGTCGAAATAATCCGGGTCCTCCTCGGTTGGGCCGATGAGATGAAAGACGGCGCGCGGTTCGCGGGCGACGACGGAGCGGGCGGCGCGAATGAGCGTTTTCAGGTCTTTGATGGGGACGACGCGCCCGATGAAGCCGACGACGATGTCCGGACCGAGGCCGGCCGCGAGGCGGGCGGTGCGTTGCGCGAGGGCGGCGTCGAATTTGGCGGGATCGATGCCGTTGGGGATGACCTCAAGGCGGCGGGCCTCGGCGCCGAATTCGATCTGGAGGGCGGTGTTGCCCTCGAAGAGCGAGACGATGCGGTGCGCGCCGGCGTAGGACACCTCGCCGAGGAAAACAAACAGGTTGATCCAAAGCTGCTTGAAGGCGCCCAGGCCCTCGCCGATGTCGAAGTAGCGGCTCTGTGGGTCGTAGATCCACGTGGCCTGGCTGATCTCGGCGATGCGCTCCTTGGTGTAGATCCCGTGTTCGGTGATCAAGTAGGGCGTGCGCCGGCGCCGCGCGGCGAAGGCGCCGAGCAGTCCGGCGTAGCCCGTGGAGACGCTGTGGTACATCCGGGCGGGGGGGAGGTGGCGTCGGGCGCGGAGCGCCGTCCAAACCGGCAGGTGCACAAAGCGTGCGACCCAGAAAAAATCGATGAACGATTCTTCCGGCGCGAGACGTTCGCAGACGTCCATGACCAGCCCCCAGGCTTCCTCGTCCTTGAGGAGGTTGCCAAAGGTGAAAGGGGCGCCGGCGGCCTCGGCGGCATCGAGCGCGTCGATGACGGCCCAGAAGGCCGGCAGGCGCGCCGCGTCGTCGGGCGCGAAATAGAAGGCGCGGAGGGCGGCATAAACGGCCGCGCGCTGCGCGGCGGTGTGGGGCGTGGGGACGAGTTCGGCGGCGGGCAGCGGTTCGAAGATAAACACCTCGGTGAGCGAGAGGACGTTCGCGGGCGGCGTGTAGTATTTTTTGAGGGCCTGCTCGCGGTTGCTGCCCATGAAGAACAGGGCGAACGTGACCTCCGGGAGCCCGGTGACGATCTGGTGGACCCACGCGGAGACGCCGCCCTGCACATAGGGATAAGTGCCCTCGAGCAGGAGGCAGACGTCGGCGATTTTTGCGTCGGGGCTCATGGCGTCGGCGCGGGCGCGAGGTTCCAGAAGCGCACGAGCGCATCGATGCGCGGATTCACGATCTGGCTGCGCTGGTAGAGGGCGAAGAGTTCGCGGAGGCGGGCCCAGTCGGCTTGGAGGAAGACGAGTTCCATGCGCCACGGGAGGACTTGGCTGACGTCGTAGCCGCCCTCCTGCAGGCGGGCGAACCAGTGCTCAGCGGCGGGCAGATTACGGGCGCGGATGGCGCAGCGCAGCGCGAGAAACGCGATCGCGGGGGCGGCGGGGGCGCGGTCGGCGGCGCGGGCGAGGAGGGCGAGGGCCTGGTTGAGGTAGTGGGCGGCGGTCTCGTCGTCGCCGGCGACGTCGAGGTAGACGAGTTCGTGATACTGCTCGGCGAGGCGCACGGCGTGGAGGGCGGCGTCGGGTTCGGCGGCGAGGCGC
>CAJAYO010000867.1 GCA_903948415.1 uncultured Opitutia bacterium
CTGATCAATCCCGTCGCCGCATTCAAGCCGAGCTCCGCAGGGAGCTGGGTCACACCAAAGGAGCTCCCGACGGAGCTCATGTTCGTCGCTTGGATTTGGTAGGTGAACCCCACGCCCACCGTCGCAGAGGCCGATCCGGCGGTGACCACCGGCGGGGGCGGGGCCGGCACGTAGTTGGCCTGGATCGCCGCATTGCCGGTCCCCATGGTGAAGGTCGTATGCGGCAGAGCCGGATCGGCGATCGTGCCGGTCGCCAAGGCCGAATCACGCGCCCAACTCGTAAAGACAAAGCCCGGCGGAACCTTCGGCCGAATGGCAATGACCCGACCGGCAATGCCACCATCAAAGTCGGCCTCGCCGTCTTGGACCGTCAGCGTGCTGCCGAGCGCGTAGTTTGGCTCCAGCCCGGTGTCCCCGAGACCAAACGTAAAGAGCGTCGACCGGCTGGTGGGGCTGGCGACCGTTCCGTGCGGCAGGCCGACGAACCGCCAACGGTCGAAATAGAAGTTGGGCAACGGCGTCGCGGTGAGGGTTGTGGTGGTGCCGGGCCGCCCGGACGTTACCCCCGCCGTGGCGTTCCACAGGGTGAGGTGCTGGAGCGAACCCGCGAAATTGGCCCGCACGGTCACGGGCATATTGCCCATCGTGAAGGTGGTCCGGGGATTCGCCGCGTTCGCAAAGGTGCCCGCCGTGCTGCCCGCGCCGTTAAACGTCCAGCCGACGAAGGCCTCGCTCCGGGTTTCCGCGACGAGTTCGATGGTCGTGCCCAAAATCCCACCGGGGGCCGACGCGGTGCCGTTTTGCACCGTGAGACGGTAGTCGGCGAGGAACTCGGCCTGCACGATCGCGCCGCCCGACTGCATCGTGAAGGTCGTCTGCGGCGAAGTCGGGGTCGCGATCGCGCCGACGCCGGAAATCATCCGCCACGTGGTGAAGACCATGCCCGGCGGCACCGACGCATTGAGGGTGACGGTCGAGTTGGGCGGGCCCCCGGACGCACTCGCCGTGCCGTTGATCACCTCCAAGGACCCCGGCAACAACACGTCGACCCGGGTGTAGCTGTAGAGCGACGCATAGGTCGTGACCCCGTCGTTGCGGCTGCCCCGGACACGATAGACCAAGGAACTTGGGGTCGACGACACCGCGGAACGGGACACCGCGAGGGCTTGACTGGCCCCCTGCCAGGGCCAACCCGCAGGCACACTCCAACGCTCGCCAAAATCCGACGAGGTTTCGATCATCAGGTCGGTGAGCAGCGAACCGGCTGGAGCAGATCCGGTCATCGCCACCGAAAATGCCTGGTGGGTGCTCACCGTGGACTGACTGGGCGAGACCGTCGTGACAATCTGGTTGGCCCGATATTCCGGCGGGACCACCCAGCCCATTACGAGCGTATCCGTGTTTCCCATGACAAAGGTCGCGGAGGGCGACCCTTGGCCGACCACCAAGCCGGACGGCCCGATCACCTGCCACCCGTCGAAGACCAAGCCGGCCGGGACCGGCGCGGCCCACAATTGGATACTGGTGCCACGGACGCCGCCCGAAGCGCCGGCAACCCCCGAGCCGAAGATCACCCCCAAGGTGTGCGAATTGACGACGTTGGCCCGAACCACGGCGTCGCCGGGCCCGACCGTGAACGCGGTGGTCCGCGCCGCCGGGGTGGCAATACCGCCGCATCCGCTGACCAGACTCCAACCCGAGAAGTACTGACCGCCACTGTCGGGATTGGCGGTCAGGGTGAGGGTCTCTCCCGCCGGCTTCCGCACCGTCTCGGCCGACCCTCCGATCACCGTCACCCCGTAGAGTCTCGCCATCGTGGCACACACCGTCACGTCCTGGTCACTCAGGGTCAGCGTCGTGACATCATCCGTCACCTTCGCAATCGTTCCCGGGCCCTGGACGATCGACCAGCGGGTAAATTTGCAGTGGTCCGGCGGTTGTCCCGCACGGATTTGCACGGTTGACCCGACCGGCCCTCCCACGGGCGAGCAGGTACCGTTCTGCACGGTGACGTAGCGGTAGCCGGCTTTCGCATTCGACGAGAAGGTGCGCGTCGCACTGGCCGGATGGTAACATGCATCACCGGCCTGCGAAGCCGTGAGCACAACCGGGCCAAGGCCCGTCAAAGTCACCATCGCGCCGGACACCGACGCCGGCCCGGACGCGACCGAAAGGGTGACGGGCAAGCTCGCCGAGGAGGAGGCCGGGGCGGAAAAGGGGGCATCGCCGTAATCGTGGGCGGGGATCGCGGCAAAGCTGATGGTCTGCGTGCCCTTGGCCACGACGAAGCTGCGGGTAACCGGCTGCGCCGGGCCGAACACGCCCGCCCCCGGCTGGGTCGCGGCGATCGTCACCGTTCCCACACCCGTGAGGGCAATGGTCTGGCCGGAAACCGTCGCGGGCCCGGCGACAACGGCATAGCTGACCGGCAACCCGGACGACGACGTCGCCGCCAACGGAGCCAGCGGGGCGCCATAGGCGCAATCCGCCAGCGCCGGGAAACTGATCGTCTGCGACTGGCCACGGACCGTGAACGAGCGCTCCTCGCTCGCGGCCGTCCAGGTGGCACCGGCATAAACCCCGCCGGCCTGATACGCGCGGACGACGACCGTGCCTTCGCCCGTCAGCGTCACCCGGTTGCCCGAAATCGTCGCCGGCCCCGAAACCACCATGTAAGACAACGGCAGGCCGGAATCCGTCGTACCCGACAGCGTGAAGGGCGCCTCGCCGCAGGCGTGGTTGTAGATGGGATCAAGCGTGATGACTTGAGGGGTCCCGACGACCAGATGATAGGCCACCCTCCCGGTCGAAGGAGCAACCTGGGTCGCATTGAGGTAGGCTGGATAGATCGTAAAGGCGCCCTGCGAAGACAGTGGGATATCCAACTGCACATAGCCGTTGTTCGGCGTGGAGTCGGCATTTAAAGCGGCGCCTGCGATATACGTCCCCGAGTCTTTGTAGGCGTAGACGCCGTAGACGGCACAATTTTTACTGGGCGCGAAAAACCACGCCCGCACGGTCATCTGCCCGACCGCATGCGGGGTGAGGAGATAACCCCGCTCGGTGACGGCTCCGCTGCCGGAGTCATCGGCGAGGCTGAATGTCCCCGCCGTCGTGGCCCACGTGGAACCAAATTTTCCGTCGGCGTAAACCCCGTCCCAAACCCAGAAATACGCGTAGGCTCCGTCCACCCAGTGGGTGTCGGGCACCCAGGTGTCGTCGGCGCCATCGCCATCCTGGTCTTCCCAGTGTCCGCTGCCGTCGTCGTTATCCTCGTCATGGCCGTCTACCCAGACCGCGCTTTCATGACCGTACGGCCGGTTCGGGTAATCGCCGGTCTGCCAATATTGCAGGGCCAGTCGCGGGGGCAGGAAAGCCGCTGTTTTCACCGATACGGGCAGGCTGGGCCATGACCAGTTGCCGGACGAATCGCGGGCCCGCACCGTCAGGGAATAGGTGGTGGCCTGAACCAGCCCCGAGAAGGTCATCGTCGGAGTGGCGACGGTTCTGACGACACTCCCGTTGCGTTGAACCTCGTAGGCGGTGACGCCGACGTTGTCGGAGGCGGGGGACCACGCCAGGGTGAATCCGCCGGTGCCGATCGCGGAGGCGGCGAGATTCTCCGGGGAGGTCGGAACCGTCGTATCGGGAGCCACCGCGAAAGTCCGGCTGACGGATGGAGCCGGGGCGTAAGCCGCATTGCCCGACTGCGCCGCGGTGATCGTGACGTTGCCTGCCCCGGTCAGCGCGACCCCCTTGCTGGAAATTGTCGCGGGACCGGAAGTGACGGTCAGAACAACCGGCAGCCCCGAGCTCGCCGTCGCCCCGAGGGGGAAGGGGGCGTCGCCATAAGCGCGACTGCCGATCACCGGAAAAACGATCGATTGGGCCGTGCCGCTGACCGTGAAACTCCGGTCCACCGGGGGCGCCGCGCTCCAAATGCTCCCGCCCACCACGCCGCCGGGTTGCGCGGCCCGCACGGTGACGGTGCCATCGCCCGTGACGGTGATCGCCCCGTTGGCGCTGGTCGCGGGCCCGGAAACGATCGAGAACGCGACCGGAAGACCGGACGACGCGCTCGCGTCGGGCGCGAACGGGGCGTCGCCGACCGCGTGCCGCGGGATGGCATTGAAAGCAATGGATTGGGCCACCGGGCCGACCGAGAAGAAATACGAGACGGTTCCGCTGGAGGGCGCGACGCCGGTGGCGTAATGGTAGCGCACATCCACGCGCCACACCCCGCCTGACGCGGCGGTGAACGACGACTCCGCAGAGGAATTCACGGCGTAGAAGCCGCTGTTGGCGACGACCACGCCTCCCGCCGGATTAAAGACCGAAAACGAGTAAGTGTGGCAGTTGCCGTTTGGGGCAAATCCCCAGAAGCGAAAGAAGACCGACTCCCCGAGATTGATGGGAACATTGAGGTAGCCCCGATTCGTCGCCGCGGCGTTGTAGGTGCTCGACGGAGAATCGATCGGGTAGCTGCCCGCACTCGTCGCCCAAAGGGAACCGAACTGTCCGTCCGGATACACCCCATCGACGATCCACCCATTCGCGAAAGCGCCGTCCACCCAATGGGTATCCGGCACCCACGTATCATCCTCGCCATCGCCATCCCTGTCTTCCCAATGGCCGCTGCCGTCGTCGTTATCCTCGTCATGCCCTTCCACCCAGACCGGGCCGACGTGACCGTAGGATCGATGGGGAAAATCCCCTGCCCGCCAGTATTGGAGTGCGACGCGGGGCAGCGAAAATAACTGCCCGTAGGCCAACGGAGACAGGCCGGCCAAGGCGAGCAGACCCATCCAACCGATGAGCTGGAAGCGGCGGTGCAGGGCGTTCACGGGTGACATGGGCGGCGAACTCATCAGCGCA
>CAJAYO010000868.1 GCA_903948415.1 uncultured Opitutia bacterium
AGGATGCCCTGCCGCTCATAGCGCAGGCGGCTGCGCGACCACTCGACCACCACCGCCCGCAGCGGCGAGTGCTTCGTCGCCCGCCGCGTCAACGCCGCATCGCCCCGCGGCAAGAACTCCAGATGCGCGAGATCCGCGCAGGCGAGACACAGCGGTTTCTCCCGCTCCAGTTTGATCCACCGCCCGCGCTCCAACGCCTCGCCGCACTCGGCGCACGTGCCTTCGCGGTGACTGATAAAAACCACGATCTCCTCCGACGCGTCCGTCGCGTTTTCGACCGGCTCTTTCCCTGCGGGCTGCATGCCCCCAAAAAAAACTCCTTTGCACCCGCGTCAAGCCAGCGGGTGGGCCGTGCGCCCCGCCTCGCTCTGCCATCCGCCGCCCGCGGAGCGGCCGGCCCACCCCCAGGCGGCGCGGGCAGGACCGTGCGCCGCGCCCGCGCACGCCGTTACCCCAACGCGGGAATTGACCGCGCGCCGCGCGCCGCGTTATCTCTCGCTTCTTATGTCAGCCGACACCTCCGCACCCGTCCCGCCCGCCGTCTCCATGGACAGCATCGTCGCGCTCGCGAAGCGCCGCGGCTTCATCTTCCAGTCGTCCGAAATCTACGGCGGACTCAACGGCTTCTTCGACTACGGCCCCCTCGGCTCCGAGCTGAAGAAAAACATCCGCGACTGCTGGTGGAACGACATGGTCCGCCGCCGCGACGACATCGTCGGCATCGAGACCTCCATCATCATGCACCCGAAGGTCTGGGAAGCCTCCGGCCACGTCGCCGGCTTCAGCGACCCCCTCGTCGACTGCAAGGTCTCCAAACAGCGCTACCGCGCCGACCAGCTCTTCTTCGCCCCCGTCGTCGTCACCGGCGCCGACGGCGTCGCCCAGACCGCCGGCTATGTCAGCGCCCTCGAGAGTGAAAACACCGCCGGCGAACTCCAGGCCGCCGCCGAGTCCTTCAAGCGCAAAAAAGCCCTCCAGGGCACGCTCGCCCCCGTCGTCGTCAAAGATTTCACCGAGGCCACCCCCGAGCAGATCGCCCTCATCCCCTCCCCCGCCACCGGCAACCCCGGCGACCTCACCCCGCCCCGCGCCTTCAACATGATGTTCCAGACGAACGTCGGCGCCATGACCGACGCCTCGTCCGTCGCCTACCTCCGCCCCGAGACCGCCCAGGGCATGTTCGTCGATTTCAAAAACGTCGTCGACACCGGCCGCGTCAAACTCCCCTTCGGCATCGCCCAAATCGGCAAATCGTTCCGCAACGAAATCACCCCCCGTAACTTCATCTTCCGCTCCCGCGAATTCGAGCAGATGGAGATGGAGTATTTCATCCACGAGGACGCCGACTGGTCCCAGTGCCACCAGGAGTGGATCGAATGGTGCCGCCAGTGGCTCATCTCCGTCGGCCTCCCCGAGTCGAAGCTCACGCTCTACGCCCACAAAAAGGAGAAACTCGCGTTCTACTCGAAGGGCACGACCGACATCATGTTCGAGTATCCCTTCGGCGTGCAGGAACTCTGGGGCATCGCCGCCCGCGGCAACTACGACCTCGGCCAGCACGCGACCGCCTCCGGCAAACCGCAGGAAATCTTCGACGAAGCCACCAAGAAAAAATTCGTCCCGCACGTCATCGAACCCGCCGTCGGCGTCGACCGCATTCTCCTCGCCGTCCTCTGTGCCGGTTACGCCGAAGAGGACGTCACCGACGACAAGGGCAACGTCGAGAAACGTACCGTCCTCCGCCTTTCGCCGCGCATCGCCCCCGTGAAGGTCGCCGTCCTCCCGCTCCTCAAAAACAAGGAGCAGCTCGTCGGCCGCGCCCGCGATCTCTACAAGAAACTCCAGCGCCGCTACGCCGTGTTCTACGACGACGGCGGCAACATCGGCAAACGCTACCGCCGCCAGGACGAAATCGGCACGCCGTGGTGCGTGACCATCGACTTCGACACGATCGAAAAACCCGGCGACACCTTCACGCTCCGCGAGCGCGATTCGATGGCCCAACGCCGCATCACCGAGGCCGAGCTCTTTGCTCTTCTCGAGGAACGCGTCTACTAAGGTGGAGCGCGTTGACCTCAACGCGCTTACCCTCCTCCTCCTCCTCCTCCCGCCGCCGGCGCCGTCGCCCGCGCTCCTCATTCCCATGTCCGCCAAACCTCGCCACCAGGTCGTCCGTAGCGTGAAAACGCCGGAGTCCCTCACGGCCCTGCGCGCGTGGATGGGCTCGTTCGACGAACCGGTCCGCAAGCGCGGCACCGCCAGCTACGAGTCCGGTCAGGTCACCGCCCTCCGCGGCAACGCCGACCACTACGTCGAGGCCGACGTCACCGATGAGGAAAAACTCCTCGTCACCCTCTTCCTCACCCGCGGCAAATGGACGTCCCGCTGCGCCTGCGACCGCGGCGCCGACTGCACGCACGTCTACGCCGCCGCCCTCGCGTGGCTCGCCGCCGCCGCGCAGGACGTCACGCCGCCCGATCCGAACGCGAAGCCCGCGATCACCCTCGCGCCGCTCGCCACCCCGCCCCCGCCGGCCCCCTACGCCTCCGCGCCCCCGCCCGAAAAAGTTTCCTTCCGCGAGCACTGGACCCCCGTCCTCGCCGCGAAACTCGGCCGCAAGCTCACCGCCGCCGAGGGTCTCCTCCTCGAAAACCTCGCCGCCCTCTTCGCCGAGTTCGCGCAGGCCCACGGCACCCTTTACCCGGGCGCGCTGCTCCGCCACGGCTTCGAACACACGCCCCCGCGCGGCGCCCCGCTCTACGCCCCCGCCTTTCCCGGCTGGTGGGACCACACCACCGCCCCCGCCGACCCGTGGGCGCTCTGGCAATACATCGCCCACGACTACGAACTCGCCGGCCGCCCTATCCCCGACGTTTTCCGGCCGCTGACCCACACCGCCGCGACCCGCACCGCGATTGAGGAACACCTCCTCCAGCACGATCTCGCCACCTGGCAACGCGCTCTCGCCACCTCCGACGATTCCGCCGCACCCGCCCGCACCCACCCGGCCGCCGTCGAACTCGCCGGCCTCCGCGCCCGCGTGCGCCCCGAGGGCGGCCTCCTCATCGAGGTCCGCCCCGGTCCCGGCAAATCCTGGCGCTCACCCCCGCAAAAATGGTTCGTCGCCCTCGCGACC
>CAJAYO010000869.1 GCA_903948415.1 uncultured Opitutia bacterium
AGGCCGAAGACGTCGCGGTCGCGGAGGGCGGGCTGTTGCGCGCGGAGACGGCGGTAGAGGATTTGGCCGAGGGCGAAGGCGAGGTTGGAGAGTTGGATCAGAACGACGCCGGTGGCCGTGCCGGCGGTGGGCACGGATTTTACGACGATCGCGGCGCCACCGAGGACGGCGAGCAAGGCGGCGAGGAGTGCGCGGACGCGGAGCGTGCGGTCAAAGGCGTCGGCGAGGAGCGTGACGAAAATGGGGGTCGTGAGCGTGAGCAGCGCGACCTCGTGGGCGGCGAGGAAGCGGAAGCTCTCGTTGTAGGCGAGATACATGAGGCCGAACTGCACGGCGCCGATTCCGGCGAGCGCGAAGGCGGTGCGCGGGGCGAGTCCGCGGAGGCGCAGGAACGGGAGGAAGACGAGGAGCGCGAGGCCGAGGCGGGTGGCGGAGAGAAAGGTGCCGTCGATGCCGCCGCCGGAGAGATGCTTGATGAGGCCGAAGGAGAAGGCCCAGAGGAGGGAGACGAGGAGGAGGAGAGGCATGGGGCTAAATGGCTGGCACTTTCTTCGTGCGGTTGAGGCACAGGAGAGGCGCGCCGAAGCCAATGCTGAGCGAGGCCAAGAAGATCGGCCACATGGAATCATGGGGCCGATACCAAGCGTCCAAAATCACCTCACGGTTGCGGGTTTGGCCCATCCTCACGTCTGCGCCGATTTCGAAATATCCTCCGAAGGACCGCTTGCCGCTGAGCTCCCGCTTCACTTGTCGCGGGGCGAAATACACGAAGAAGGGATGGCGGATTACGAAGCTCGGGCGTTTGCCTTGGCGGTCGGGTGGGGCGGAATCAGGGCGCACAACGCGAGCAGTTCCCAAAGGCACAGGCGGATTGAAGGCGAATTCGTTGCCCCGAGAGATGGCGGACGCGGATAGCCAGGAGGCGCCGGAGATCGGCAACATGACGCCCATTATTCTGTTCCTCAAAGAAGGCTTCCGTGTGGCGGCTGCGTCCATTGCTCACACCC
This sequence comes from uncultured Opitutia bacterium, assembly GCA_903948415.1. Lineage (GTDB taxonomy): Bacteria > Verrucomicrobiota > Verrucomicrobiia > Opitutales > Opitutaceae > GAS368. Next base: position 1,008 of record CAJAYO010000869.1, read on the forward strand.
GGAAAATCGCCCCGAGTTTTTTGCCGAGCAGCAGGCTCATCCCGACGATGGTGACGCCGAGAAAAACCATGGCCCAGACGCCGAGGGCGCTGGCGAGGTACTTGCCGTCGCCGAGGAGTTGGAAGAGTTCCATGATCGCTTTCGTGATCGGATAGTAGAGCTGTTTTTGGGCGAGGATGAGGGAGTCGCTCACCTCCAGCATGGCGAAGGCGAAGGCGAGCAGGCCGCCGGCGATGAGGTTGGCGGCGATGAGCGGGAGCGTAATTTTGATCAGCGCTTTGAGGGGCGGGCAGCCGAGGTTTTGTGCGGCTTCCTCGAGGGTCTCGCTCGTCTGCTGGAAACCCGCGGCGGCGGCGCGCACGACGTAGGGCAGGCGGCGGACGGAGTAGGCGATGATGAGGAGAATCGTGGGATCGCGGACGGGATTGAGGAACGAGAAGAATTTTCCTTCCTGGGACATCGCGAGGTAGCCGAAGGCGAGGACGAGGCCGGGGACGGCGAGGGGGAGCATCGCGAGGAAGTCGAGGATCTGGCGGCCCGCGAGTTTGGAGCGGACGACGACGTAGGCGATGGCGATGCCGAGGACGAGGTCGATGAGGGTGGCGATGCTGGCGAACTTGAGGCTGTTGGCGATGGCGGGGACGGTGAGATCGTGGCCGAGGGCGAGGGCGAAATTGTCGAGGGTGTAGTCTTGCGGGAGGACGGTGCCATACCAGTCGCGCGAGAAGGCGACGAGCACGACGCCGAGGTGCGGGAGCACGGCGACGAAGGTGACGCCGGCGAAGAGGGCGGTGCAGGCCCAGGCGGCGGGGCGGGGCAGGGGGCGCGGACCGCCGGAGCTCGTGGCCTTGGCCATCATGGCGTAGCCGGCGCCGCCAAAGAGGCCCTTGCCGACGGCGTAGAGGGCGACGGAGGCGGCGAGCATCACGGAGACGAGGGCGTAGGGGAACGGGTTGCCGCCGATATCCTTGAGGCCGTAGTAAATTTGGACGCTGGTGACCTGCGCGTAGTCGAAGACGAGCGGCGTGCCGAGTTCGGTGAAGGCCCAGATGAAGACGATGGTGCCGCCGGCGAAGAGGCCGGGCATGATGAGGGGGAGGGTGATTTTGCGGAAGCGGCGGAAGCCGGTGCAGCCGAGATTTTCCGCGGCCTCCTCCATGGCGGGATCGATGTTGGCGAGGGCGGCGACGGCGTTGAGGTAGATGATCGGGTAGAGCGAGAGCGCCTCGACGACGGCGACGCCCCAGAATTGGTTGGCCGCGAACCAGTCGATGGTCGCGGTCGGGGCGAGCAGGCCGAGGTGGTGGAGGAGGGCGTTGAGCGCGCCGGATTGGCCGAAGATTTGTTTGATGCCGATGGCGCCGACGAAGGGCGGTAGAATCATCGGGATCAGAACGAGGGAGCCGAGGAGGCCCTTGAGCGGGAAGATGAAGCGGTCGGTGACGAATGCGAGCGGGAGGGCGAGGAGGAGGGCGAGGGTGGTCGCGGCGCAGGCGAGGAAAAAGGAGTTGCGCAGGCCGCCGAGGTAGATCGGGTCGGAGAGGAGCGCGGTCAGGTAGGCGAAGGTCAGGTGACCGTCGGCGTCGATGAAGCCGCCCTTGAGGATTTGGAAAATCGGCCAGAGGAAAAACGCGGCGAAAAACGCGGCGGTGAGGGCAAACACGAGTCGCGCGAACGACGGGGACATCGGGGCGGAGTGTGCGGGGCGGGCGCCGCGCGCGGCAAGGGGGAAAGCGGCGGGCGGGCCGCGACTTTGGGCTGGCTCAGCCGCGGGCGGATCGCGGACACTGCGGCACCGTATGAAGCTCCTTTACGTTCTTGGGTTGGTTGCCGGGATCGCGCCGCTCGCCGGCCAAGTCACCGAGACGCCGGACACGGTGGCGCCGGGAAAATTTTTGATGCGGATGGACGCGATCTCGGTCGGGCTGAACCGGGACCGCACGGAGCCGAACTCGTTTACCGCGCTGGGCGTCGCGACGACGTTGCTGGCGACGGGGCTCACGCGGGACGTGGATGCGCAGGTAGGCCTGCAGTTTTTTGCGCGGCAGTCTTATCAGTTCAAGGGCGTGCGGACGACGCACTCGGGGTTGGGTGACGTGACGGTGCGGGCGAAGTGGACCTATTTGCGGAACGAAAAAATCGGGGCGGCGGCGGCGGTGATCCCGTTTATCAAGGTGCCGACGAGCACGGGAGGCGTGGGCAACGAGCACGTCGAGGGCGGGATTATTTTCCCGTGGGCGATGTCGCTGGGCACGGGCACGGTGGCGGGGGCGATGGCGGAGTGGGACGTGCTGCGCAACGACGCGAACAACGGCTACGATTCGCGGTGGTTCACGAGTGCGTTTCTGCGGCAGGCCATCATCGGACCATGGGGCGCGTATGCGGAGGCGACCTTCGGCGTGTCGTCGTCGACGTCGTCGAGTTTCCTGGGCTCGCTGGGCGGGGGCGCGACGTGGGACTGGTCGAAGGCGCTGCAACTCGACTACGGAATCAGCCGGGGGCTGGGCAACCGGGCGACCGACTGGATGCACACGCTGCGGTTGCGGTGGGAGTTTTGAGGCGGGCCGGGCCGGCGGCGCACGGTGGCGGGACGATAGCCGGAACTACCGGGTGGGCTGCACGAGGATTTTGCCGGCGGCGGCCAGACCGAGGGCGAGCGGGCGGCCGGCGTTTTTTTTGGCGGTGACGAGGCCGGAGGCGAGGTTGCGCTCGGTCACGCGGACGGTTTCGCCGGGCAGCAGGCCGTTCTGCACAGCGAACTGGAGGAACTCGGCCGACTGGTCGGTGATGCGGACGATGCGGAGGGCTTTTTCCACGACGCAGGTGGCGAGGGTGGCGTAGACCTGGGAGTCGAGTTTGCCCTGGCGGCTCGGGATCGGATCGCCGTGGGGGTCGGTCTCGGGGTGGCCGAGGAGTGCGTCGAGGCGGTCGAGGACTTCGTCGGAGATGGCGTGTTCGAGCTGCTCGGCTTCGGTGTCGACGGCGGCCCAGTCCATTTTGAGGACGTTGACGAGGAAGCATTCGACGAGGCGGTGCTTGCGGAGGACGTTGAGCGCGACGCGGCGGCCCTCGGCGGTGAGGCGGACGCCCTGGCGCGGGCGGTGCTCGACATGGCCGGAGTCGGCGAGGGCTTTGACCATGGTGGTCACCGTGCCGGGCACGACGGCGAGGGCCTCGGCGAGCGCACCCATCGGCACCAGCTCCTCGCCTCCCTCCGAGAGCAGCAGCATGTGCTTGAGGTAATTTTCGACGGTGCTCGTGGCCATGTTCGGGAGATAGGGCCGCGCGGATTTGATGCAACCAAAGATTTATTTTGACTAATCAAAATCACGATCCATAACCGCCCGCATGGTGACGCATTGCTTCGGCCGATCCCTCGTTCGTCATGCCGCCGCCGGCGGGCTGATGTGCGCCGGTCTGGCCGGGGCGGCGCCGCCGGCCCCGGAGCGGGCCGACAAGAGCGGGTTTACGTTTTTCAATCCCACGCCGGATGCGCTGCTGCGGGAGCTGGCGACGGACCGGCCGGATGCGACGGAGAGTCCGTTGACCGTCGATGCGGGGCGCGTGCAGGTGGAAATGGATTTTGCGAACAGGACGCGGAACCGGCTCGACGGGGTGCGCACGACGGGGTGGGCGGTGGCGCCGTTCAACCTGCGCCTCGGGCTGACGCCGTGTTTCGAGTTGGGCGTATTCGTGGCGCCGTGGCAGCGCGAGACCGAGCGACCCCGGGTCGGGCCGAAAGAGAAACGCTCCGGCTTCGGCGACACGACGGTGCGGGGGAAGCTCAACCTCGGGGGCAACGACGGCGGGCCGTTGGCGTGGGGACTGATGGCGGATCTCAAGCGGCCGACGGCGTCGGGCGGTGTCAGCAACGGGACGTGCGAGGGCGCGCTCACATTGCCGGTGGCGTTTGAGCTCGGGGGCGGCTGGGAGGGTGGGGCGATGACTTTGGTCGAGCTGCGCCACACGGGCGGCGGCGATTATCGCGCGGTGGGGGGGAACACGGTCACGGTGGGGCACGAGATTGCCGGGAGACTGGGCGGCTTCGTGGAGTTGACCTCGGCGGCCGGCGACGGCGCGCATGTCGCGACGTGCAACGGCGGGCTGACGTATCGGGTGGGGCGTGACGGGCAGGTCGACGGCGGGGTCAATCTGGGCCTTTCGCGCGGCGCTCCCGACGTGCAGGTGTTTGCCGGGATTGCGCGACGGTTTTGATCGTTGACCATGAACCCTCCTTTTTTTCCTCAGGCTGCCCGGCAGGGAACCGCGCGTGCGCTCCGTTGCGCGGCGGTGGCGCTCCTCGTGGGGTGGGTCCCCTGTCACGGTGCGGCGGGCAAGAAGCGCATCGTGACCACGTTTACGATTATCCAGGACATGGCGCAGAACGTCGCGGGCGAGGCGGCGACCGTCGAGTCGATCACGAAGCCGGGCGCGGAAATCCACGGCTACGAACCGACCCCGCAGGACATCGTGAAGGCGCAGAAGGCCGACCTCGTGCTGTGGAACGGGTTGAACCTTGAGCGGTGGTTCGAACGCTTCTTTGGCAATCTGAAGAGCGTGCCCAGCGCGGTGCTGACGGAGGGGATTTCGCCGATGGGCATCGAAGAGGGGCCGTATGTCGGAAAGCCGAACCCGCACGCGTGGATGTCGCCGCGCAACGCCGTCATCTACGTGGAGAACATCCGCAAGGCGCTGGTGAAGCTCGATCCGGCGAACACGGCGACCTACAACGCCAACGCGGCGGCCTACACGGCGAAGTTCACCGCCATCGAGACGAGCGTGCGCGCGGAACTGGAAAAGATTCCGGCGGAGCGCCGCTGGCTGGTGTCGAGCGAGGGGGCGTTTCCCTACCTGGCGCGGAACTTCGGCATGAAGGAATTGTTTCTCTGGGCGGTGAACGCCGACCAGCAGGGGACGCCGCAGCAGGTGCGCAAAGTCATCGACGGCGTGCGGCAGCACCGCATCCCGGTCGTGTTCAGCGAAAGCACGGTGAGTCCCAAGCCCGTGCAGCAGGTGGCGCGGGAGACGGGGGCGCGTTACGGCGGCGTGCTCTACGTCGACTCGTTGACGGATGCGAAGGGCCCGGCGCCGACGTATTTGAAACTGATGGACTACAATGCGCGGACGATCGTGAAAGGGTTCCTCGGCCATGAGTGACGCGCCGCAGGCAAAAGCCGCCCCGGGCGAGATGAGTGTGCGGGTGAGTGCGGTCACGGTGAGCTACCCGAATGGCAACGTGGCGCTGCGCGACGCGTCGTTTGCGCTCGCGGGCGGTTCGATCTGTGCCCTCGTGGGCGTGAACGGCAGCGGGAAATCCACGCTGTTCAAGGCGATCATGGGGTTGCTCAAGCCGGTCGCGGGCACGGTGACGATCGCCGGCCGGCCGGTGAAGGTGGCGTTGAAACAGAACCTCGTGGCCTACGTGCCGCAGGCCGAGGAGGTCGATTGGAGTTTTCCGGTCAGCGTGTGGGACGTGGTGTTGATGGGCCGGTACGGCTACATGAATTTTATGCGGACCCCGCGGGCGGAGGACCGGCGCATCGCGGAGGAGAGCCTGCGGCGGGTCGGCATGCTGGAGTTTCGCGAACGGCAGATCGGCGAACTGTCGGGCGGGCAGCGCAAGCGGGTCTTTCTCGCCCGGGCCTTGGCCCAACGCGGGCGGGTCATCTTGTTGGACGAGCCCTTCACCGGGGTGGATGTGAACACAGAGACGGCGATCATCGCGCTCCTGCGGGAGCTGCGGAACGACGGGCACATCATCCTCGTCTCGACGCACAATCTGGGTTCGGTCCCGGAGTTCTGCGACCATGTCGTGCTGGTGAACCGCACGGTGTTGGCGGCGGGGCCGATCGGGGAGGTGTTTACCGAGGCGAATTTGCTCAGGACGTTTGGGGGCGTGTTGCGGCACTTCCGCTTCGACGAATCGACGGTGCAGAGCCATGATGGCCGGGCGGTGACCCTGCTGACCGACGACGAGCGCCCGCTGGTGTTTGGCAAAGGCGGGCACGTCGAATACAGCAAACGGGCGGAACACGCCGAGATCCTGAAAAAGCGCGCCGAGGGCGAGGAGGACGTGTGAGAATTAAAATGAAAGGGAACGGGGGAGGGAAAGGGAGGGAGATCGTGGCGCGCCCCGGGAGAGGCGGGCGGGGCGCGAGTGGGCAGGCGGGTCGGTCCCGGCGCTCACGAGCAGGGCGACGCCGTGAAGCGCCGAGCGTCGGAGGTGGATCATGATCGAGACGCTGCTCACGCCGCTGCACTACGACTACATGCTGAAGGCGATCTTCGTGAGCGCCGTGATCGGGGGCGTGTGCGCGTTTCTGTCGTGCTTCATCACGCTGAAAGGTTGGTCGCTGATGGGCGACGCGCTGTCGCACTCGGTCGTGCCGGGTGTGGCCGTGGCCTATTATGCGGGCTGGCCCTTTGCCGCGGGGGCCTTTGTGACGGGGCTGCTGGCCGCGGTGGGGATGGGGTTCGTGAAGGCGAAAACCCGGCTGCGGGAAGATGCGGTCATCGGGGTGGTGTTCACGGCGTTTTTCGCGTTCGGGCTGCTGTTGATTTCGCTCTACCCGAGCCAGGTGGACCTGCGGTCGATTGTGTTTGGCAACATTCTCGGCATCTCGAATCCGGACATTGTGCAGGTGCTCATCATCTCGGGGGGCACGCTGGTCGTGCTGGGTTTCAAGTGGCGCGATCTCCTGCTGTTTTGCTTCGATCCGAACCAAGCGCGCGCGCTGGGGCTCAACACGACGGCGCTGCATTTCACGTTGCTGACGTTGCTGTCGGCGACGGCGGTGGCGGCGTTGCAGACGGTGGGCGCGTGCCTGGTGGTGGCGATGCTCGTCACGCCGGGGGCCACGGCGTATCTGTTGACGGACCGGTTCGGGAAGATGATTGGCATCGCGACGTCAATGGGGGTGGGCACGTCGATCGTCGGGGCGTATGCGAGCTACTTTTTCGACGGTTCGACGGGCGGGTGCATCGTGACGTTGCAGAGCGCGCTCTTTGTCGCGGCGCTGGTCTTCGCGCCGAAACACGGGCTGATCGCGCAACGCACGCGGCGCCGCGCGGCGGGGCTCGCCGAGGAGTTACCCGGATGAACACGCTGCTCGAACCGTTTCAGTTTCCGTTCATGGTCGATGCGATGATCGTCGGCGTGGCGGTCGGCGCGGTGTGTTCGGTGCTTTCGTGTTATCTCGTGCTCAAGGGGTGGTCGCTCATGGGCGACGCGATTTCGCATGCGGTGCTGCCGGGGATCGTGATCGCGTATGCGGTCGGGCTGCCGCTGGCGGTCGGCGCGTTTGCGTCGGGACTGTTGTGTGCGGTGGCGACTGGTTACATCAAGGCCAACAGCCGGGTGAAGGAAGATACCGTGATGGGCGTGGTGTTCACGGGGCTGTTTGCGTTTGGGCTCGTGATTTTCACGAAGGTGAAAAGCGACCTGCATCTCGACCACATCCTGTTTGGCAACATCCTCGGGCTGGCGGCGGGGGATCTGCGGGACACGTTGGTCGTGGGCGGGCTGACTCTGGCCATCGTGCTCGCGCTGCGCCGCGACCTCTTGCTCTACTGCTTTGATGCCGGTCACGCCCGGACGATCGGACTGCGCACCGATGTGCTCCATTACCTCCTGTTGTCGCTGCTGGCGGTAACGATCGTGGTCTCGCTGAAGGCCGTGGGCATCATTCTCGTGGTCGCGATGCTGGTGACGCCGGGCTGCATCGGCTATCTGCTGACGGACCGGTTTAACCGGATGCTGCTCGTCGCGGCGGCGAGTGCGGTGGGCTCGGGTTTCTTCGGGGTCTACCTGAGTTTTTTCATCAACGCGTCCACGGGTGCGTGCATCGTGTTGCTGCAGGCCGCGCTTTTTCTGGTCGCGCTCGTGTTTGCCCCGAAGCATGGGCTGCTCGCGGCGCGGCGGCAGCGCCGGCTCGCGACCGTGGCGTTGCCCGACGGCGGCGCGCCGCCAGCGCCGGCGGATCTGCCCTGAACTTGCCCTGCTGGTTCGCGCTCGCGGTGGTCTTCGGGCTGACGTCGATTGGCGGAATTCGGTCCGGGTACTGCGCAGAGGGGCGGCCGAAGTGGTCGCGCGTGGTCAAGCCCCTGGCGGGAGGGGCGCGGGCGGTCCTGCGATCCGCGAACCGCGGGCGGGCCTGGTTTTGCGGGTGGCGCGGCGAGGGGCCGTCGCCGTGGGGGGGGACCGGGCCGGTGGCTGCCGCGCAAAGGTGTCCGCGGCTGGACGCTGGAGGCGCGCGGGCGCCATGACGCGCTGCGCGGTTGGACGATGACGTGGCCGCCTGCCGACGCGGTAGGCGGGCCGAGGGGAACGGCCGGCGCCGATAAAATCGCTGGATTCCTATCACTCTTTGCGGTTCGGTGCGTCTTCAAAGAAACGTGTCAGTGCCTTGCCATGATTTACTTACCCCCCACGCTGGACGCATGAGCGAATCCCCGCTGCCGCGCGCTGCGCACACCCGACCCCGGTGGTGGGGCACTGCCGTCTGCCTGTTGCTGGTTGGGCTCGGGGCGTTGCCCGCGGCGGAGCCGGCGGAGACGCGGCGCGCGTTTTTGGCCGGCAACTATCCGGTGGCCCTCGCGCAGTCCGAGGCGGGATTCCGCGATGCGCCGGGGAATTCCGACTGGCAGCTGCTCCGCGTGGAAGTGCTCCTCGCCACGGGCCGCCACCGGGAAGCCGATACCGCGATGTCCGTCGCCCTCGGGAGCGATCCGGCGAGCCTCCGTTTGCGCTGGCTCTCGCGCGACGTCGCCTTCGCCAACGGGCGGCCCGACGAGGCGGCGAAGCGCGCCGAGGAAATCACCCGGTTGGTCGCGGGACGCCAAGGGTCGTATCGTCAGCCGGCGGACCTCGTGGTCTTTGGGCGCGCGGCGTTGCTGCTCGGTGCCGATCCGAAGGACGTCTTGGAAAAGGTCTATGCCGTCGCGCAGAAATCCGATCCGAAGCTGCGCGACGTTTATCTCGCGCGCGGGGAACTCGCGCTGGAGAAGCATGATTTTCCGCTCGCGGCGAAAGCCTTTGAGGACGGCTTGAAGGTGTTGCCGGACGACCCCGATTTGCATTTTGGGCGGGCCCGGGCCTACGAAAACGGCGACCGGGAGACCGCGGCGGCTTCGCTCGCGGCCGCGCTGAAACTGAATCCGCGCCATGTGCCGAGTCTGTTGCAGCGGGCCAACCAGCGGATCGACGCCGAGGACTACGCGGAAGCCGCCCAGCGGCTGGACGAGGTCATCGCCGTGAATCCCGTGCAGCCCGACGCGTGGGCGTATCGGGCGGTGCTGGCGCACCTGCGCAACGACATTGCGGCGGAAGCCACGGCGCGCGCCACGGGCCTGGGAGCGTGGCCGACGAATCCGCGCGTGGACCACCTCATCGGCAAGAAACTTTCCGACAAGTACCGTTTTGCCGAAGGGGCGACCTACCAGCGCCGCGCGCGGGAGTCCGATCCCGCCTACCTGCCCGCCACCGCGCAGCTCGCGACCGATCTCCTGCGGCTCGGCGAGGAGACGGAGGGCTGGGCACTCGCGCGGGCGGTGCGCGAAAAGGACGACTACGACGTCGAGGCGTTCAACCTCGGGGCGCTGCAGGACACGATGGCGAAGTATACGACGCTCACGACCGAGGACTTCGTGGTCCGCATGGCCGCCAATGAGGCGAAGGTGTATGGCCCGCGCGTGCTCGAGTTGTTGACGAAGGCAAAGCGGACGCTCACGGCGAAGTATGAAGTCGAACTCGCGCGTCCCACCTATGTGGAGATTTTCGCCGACCCGAAGGATTTTGCGGTGCGGACGTTCGGCATGCCGGATGTGGCAGGGTTTCTCGGCGTGTGCTTCGGCCGCGTGGTCACCGCCAACAGTCCCGCGGCGCACGGCGGCCACGCGACGAACTGGGAGGCGGTGCTCTGGCATGAGTTTTGTCACGTGGTGACGCTCCAGATGACGAAGAACAAGATGCCGCGCTGGCTGAGCGAGGGCATTTCGGTTTACGAGGAGCGGCAGGCGAGCCGCGCCTGGGGCATGCGGCTCGATCCGAGCTACCGGCAGATGATTCTGGGCGACGATCTGGTGCCGGTGGGGAAACTGAGCGGGGCCTTTCTGGCGCCAAAGACGCCGCGGCACCTGCAGTTTGCCTACCTGCAGTCCTCGCTGGTGGTCGAGTTTATCATCACGCGGCATGGGCTCGACGCGTTGCGCGGGGTGTTGCGCGACCTGCGCGGGGGGGCGGAAATCAACGCCGCGCTCGCGAAGCATGTGGCGCCGCTGGCAACGCTCGAGACGGAGTTCGCCGCGTATGCCAAAGAAAGTGCCGAGCAGATGGCCCCAAAACTCAATTTCGAAAAACCCCCGGCCGAATTGCTGGCGGCCACCACGGGCGGGGTCGAGGTCGCCGCTTGGCAGGCGACGCACCCGGACAATTATTGGATGATGCTGACGCGCGCGCGCAAACTCACGGAGGAGAAGAAATGGGCCGAGGCCCGCGTGATCTTGGAGCGGATTGTGGCGGCCTATCCGTTGGCGAAGGGCAACGACACGCCGTATCGCCCGCTGGCGACGGTGTTGCGCGAGCTCGGCGATGGGGCGGCGGAACGCGAGCTGCTCAGCATCTGGGCGGCGCTCGATGACGAAGCCACGGAAGCCTACCTGCGGCTCATGGAGCTGGGGACCGAGGCAAAGGACTGGCCGGCGGTGACGCGTAATGCGGAACGCTACCTCGGGGTGAATCCCCTCGTGATTCCGCCGTGGCGCTATCTCGCCCAGGCGAGTGCCGAGCAGGGCCAGACGGCGGCGGCCATCGTGGCGTGGCGCACCCTGCTCCACCTCGATGCGCCCGATCCGGCCGGCGCGCATTTCCAGCTCGGGCAGTTGCTGCGGAAAAACGGCGAGACGGCCGAGGCGCGGGCGCAGACGTTGCTCGCGCTGGAGGAGGCGCCGCGTTTCCGGGAGGCGTTGGCGATGCTGCTGCAGCTCAGCCGGGAGGAGAAAAAATGAAACGGCTGATTCCGTTCGTCACGTTGTTCCTCATGGTTGCCGGCCTGGTGGCGGCGCAGCGGAGCTTCGGGGGCGGGCGGAGCCGCGGCGGGTGGGGCGGGTGGAGCGGGGGCGAGAGCCGCGTGCCGGACAGCGCCCGCACGGCGCGGGAAGTCGAGTCCCACTCCTCGGGCACGCCGGAGTGGAAGAATACGCCGGGACACGAGAAAGATGTGTTCACATTTGTGCGCGTGCGGCGTTCGTCGGGGAACTACGGACGCGGCGGCTGGGCGACGGATACGCCCGATGCCGATCTGAATTTTTCCTACCGGCTGCAGCAAATGACGTCGCTGAAGGTCGATCCGGACGGGCGTTATCTGTGGCTCACGGACAAGGAGCTGTCCGATTATCCCTTCATCTACATGGTCGAGCCCGGCAGCCTCGAACTGACCGATCCCGAGATCGCGGCGTTGCGGGCCTATCTGCTCAACGGCGGATTTCTGATGTTCGACGATTTCTGGGGCGAACGGGAGTGGGCGAACCTGGCCGCGGTGATGAAGCAGGTTTTTCCGGACCGGGGATTCACCGAGCTTTCGCTCGACCACCCGCTGTACCACTGCGTGTTCGAGATCCGGAGCAAGGGTCAGGTGCCCAACATCCGGCTGGGCGAGGAAAGCCAGTATAATGGCGTGACCTGGGAAAGACCCGACGCCCGCGAGGTCCACCACCGCGTGATCTATGACGACCGGGGCCGGATGATGGTGATCGCCACGCACAACACGGACAACGGCGACGGCTGGGAGCGCGAGGGCGAGAACGCCTATTATTTCAAGAATTTCTCCGAAAAAATCGCCTACCCGCTTGGCATTAACATCATCTTCTACGCAATGACGCACTGACATGGACGCGCGTCGTACGAAATTTCTCCCGGTGATCGCGCTGCTGGCGCTCGGCGCGGGCGTGGCCATCGCGCAGCTGCCGCGGAGCGGACCCGGCCGGGGCCTGCCGCCCGGGGCGGATCCGTTTGCGGGACCGCCGCCGGATTTGGTCATGCGGGACGAAGGGGGCAATCTCGTCCGCGGCGAAGGCAACATCCTGATCGACGAGCGCACGGTGAAAACGGCGAGGGAAGTCGCGTCGCACAGCACCGGCACGCCGGAATGGACGAATCCGCCCGGGTTCGAGAAGGATGTGTTCACGTTTGCGCGGATTCTCTTCAAGTCGGAGGCCAAACGCGGGCCCGACGAGCGCGGCTGGGGACGCGGCAGCCATCTGAACTGGTGGGTCGATTTCCCGGACGCGGATCTGAATTTTTCCTACCGGTTGCAACAGCTCACGTCGATGCGCACGGACCCGAACGGGCGGGTGCTGCGTCTGAGCGACCCGGATCTCACGACGTTCCCCCTGATCATGATGGAGCACCCGGGCTACATCAGTCTGAACCCCGTGGAGCTGGTCGCGCTGCGCAACTACCTCACCAACGGCGGCGCGCTCTTCGTCAGCGATTTTTGGAGCACGCGCGAATGGAACGGTTTCGCGGCGGAAATGAAGCGTGTCTTTCCGGACCGGGCGTGGACGGACGTGCCGATGGAGCACCCGATTTTCCACTGCGTCTTCGATTTGAAGGGGCCGTTGCAGCACCTCCAGGTGCCCACGATGCAGTTCTGGAACACGAGCCACAATTGGGCCAATCCCGGCGGTCCGCCCCTCCAGCGCGTCGACCGCGGCCCCGGCTCCGAAAAGATGACCGTGCGCGCGCTGCTCGACGACAAGGGCCGGATCATGATCCTCGTGATCCACAACAGCGACGTCCCCGACGGGTGGGAACGCGAGGGCGAGGACGACCGCTACTTCCGCACTTTTTCCGAGAAGATCTCCTATCCGCTCGGCGTAAACATCGTCTTCTACCTGATGACCCATTGATATGAGCAACGCGATCCCCCCCGAACTGCCGCCCGAATTGCCGCCCGAACTCCCGTCCGCTGCCGCTCCCGCCCCGGCCGATACGTTCGCCACCGAGCGCGAGACCGCCGAGAAGCTGCTCGCCGGGCGCGCGCGCATCGAGGCCGAGCTGGCCAAGGTGATCATCGGGCAGCGCGAGGTCATCGAGCAGATCATGCTCGCGCTCCTCGCGGGCGGGCACTGCCTCATCACCGGTGCGCCCGGGCTGGCGAAAACCCTGCTCGTGAAATCCATCGCGCAGGTGTTCCACCTCGAGTTTCGGCGCATCCAGTTCACGCCCGACCTGATGCCGGCGGACATCACCGGCACGGAAATTTTGCAGGACGGCGAGGGCGGGCGAAAGCTGACCTTCGTGCCCGGCCCGGTGTTTGGGAACATGGTCCTCGCCGACGAAATCAACCGTACGCCGCCGAAAACGCAGGCGGCGCTGCTCGAGGCGATGCAGGAGCACCAGGTGACGGCCGCGGGCGTGCGCCACATGCTCCCGGAGCCGTTCTTCGTGCTCGCGACGCAGAATCCCATCGAAATGGAAGGCACGTATCCGCTGCCGGAGGCGCAGCTCGACCGCTTCATGTTCAACGTCGTGATGGACTACCTGCCCGAGGCGGACGAAGTGCGGGTCGTGCAGCAAACCACGGCCGGTCGTCCGGCGCCGATCGAGGCGCTCTTCACGGGCGAGGACGTGCTGCGGTTTCACGCCCTGGTGCGCAAGGTTCCGGTGGCCGAGGAAATGGTCCGCTACGCCGTGCAACTCGTCTCCGCGTCGCGCCCGCACCAGGCCGGCACGCCCGACTACGTCAACGAATGGGTGAGCTGGGGCGCCGGCACGCGCGCCGGCCAGTTCCTCATTCTCGGCGCCAAGGCCCGCGCGCTCCTGCAGGGCCGGGCGCACGTGACCGTCGAGGATATCCAGGCGCTCGCCGCGCCGACGCTGCGCCACCGCATTCTGCTCAACTATCGCGCCGAGGCGGAGGGCATCCGGGTCGAGGAAGTCATCCGGCGGCTGCTCGCCGGGACCAAGGCACCGGTCAGCGCCTGAGTTTTTCCATGGCCGTCGCGCAGTCCAGTTCCCCGTTGCCGTCCGCGAAGCTCATCGACGCCCAGACGTTGATGAGTATCCGCAGTCTGGAGCTGCGCGCGCGCGCGGTCGTCGAGGGTTTCTGGAGCGGCATGCACCGCAGCCCCTACCACGGCTTCTCCGTCGAGTTCACCGAGTATCGGCAATACACGCCGGGCGACGACCCGCGTTACCTCGACTGGCGGGTGGTCGCGCGCAGCGACCGGTATTTTATCAAGAAATACGAGGACGAGACGAATCTCCGCTGCCATCTGCTCGTGGACCAGAGCCGTTCGATGGACTACGGTTCGCGCGGCCACACCAAGGCCGCCTACGCGGCGACGCTCGCGGCGACCCTCGCCTATTTTCTCCATCTTCAAGGCGATGCCACGGGGCTGCTGACGTTTGACGACCAGGTGCGGGACTATCTGCCCGCGCGCCATCGTGCCGGCCACCTGCGCCAGCTGATGCACGCGTTGGAGCGCCCCGCGGCCGGCCGCACGACGGATCTGGCCGCGCCGCTGGAGCGCATCTCGGCGCTCATCCGCCGCCGGGCGCTGGTCGCGCTGGTGTCCGATTTTCTCGCGCCCATCGACCAGCTCGAGCGCAAGCTGCTCGCGCTCGGGGCGTGCGGCCACGAGGTGAGCGTCTTTCAGGTGCTCGATCCGGCGGAGTTGAATCTCGGGCTCGACCAGCCCGCGATGTTCGAAGACCTGGAGTCGGCGCGCACGCTCTACCTTGATCCCGCCACGGCGCGCGCGCCCTACGTCAAGAAACTGGAGGAGCACTGCAGCGCACTCCGCGCGATGTGCCGTAAACTCGGGATCAACTATCAGCTGCTCGCGACCGACCAGCCGCTGGAAGTCGCGCTCTTCGGCTTTTTGCAGGACCGCATGAAACGCGGCCGGCAGTTCCGTCCCGCCTTCCGCGGGGCCAATCCGGGAGGGGCGTCATGAATTTTCTCACCCCGTTGTTTCTCCTCGGCGGGCTCGCGATCGCGGGGCCGATCGTGTTCCACCTGATCCGGCGTACGACGCGCGAGCGCCGGGTGTTCAGCTCGCTGATGTTTTTGCTGCCCACGCCGCCGCGCCTCGCGAAGCGCAGCCGGTTGGAGCACTGGCTGCTGCTGCTCCTCCGCTGCCTGGCGCTCGGTCTGCTCGCCCTCGGGTTCTCGCGGCCGTTTTTCAAACAGACGCCCCTCGACGATCCCACGGCGGCGCAGCCGAAGCGCATTGTCGTGCTCGTCGATGTCAGCGCGAGCATGCGGCGCGCCGGGCTGTGGGCCGCCGCCCGCGAGCGCGTCGAGGCCACCCTCGGCAAAGTCTCCGCGGTCGACCAGGTGGCGCTCTACACGTTTGACCGCGCGGCGACGCCGCTGCTGCCGTTCGAGGAATGGAACCGCACGGCGCCCACCGACCGTGTGGCCCTCGCCAAGTCCCGGCTCGCCGCCGCCTCGCCCGGTTGGGCGGGCACGCAGTTGGGCACCGCCCTGATCGCCGCGGCCGAGGCGCTGGCCGAGAACGACGGCAAGCAGTTTCCCGGCCCGCGCGAGGTCGTGCTCGTGAGCGATCTGCAGGCCGGCAGCCGGCTCGATGCGCTCCAGGCTTACGAGTGGCCCAAGGGCGTGGCCCTCGTGGTCGAGCCGGTGAAGGCGCGCGGCACGACCAACGCGGGGCTGCAACTCGTCGCCGACAGTGCGGACGCGAGCCGCGCGAGCGAAACGGTGGTGCGCGTGCGGGTGACGAACTCGGCGGACGCGCAGCGCGAACAGTTCAAGGTCGGCTGGGCCCGCGCCGAGGCGCCGGGGGAGTTTGCCGGCGCGACCATCGACGTCTACATCCCGCCCGGGCAGAGCCGCGTGGTCGCGGTGCCAGTGGCGAAAACGGCGCCGGGGCTCGACCGCATCGTGCTCAAAGGCGACGACGAGGATTTCGACAACACCGTCTATGTCATCCCGCCGGCGCAGCAGCGCCTGAACGTGCTGTGGCTCGGCGACGATGCGCCGGACGATGTGCGGCAGCCGCTCTTTTTTCTCCGCCGCGCGCTCTCCGATACGCCGCGCCTCGCCGTAAGCGTCGTGGCGCGAACCTCGTCCGCGCAGCTGACGCCGGACGACGTCCGCACGGCGCAGGTGGTTTTCGTCACCGCGGCGTTGCCGCCCGCGCAGACCGCGGAGCTGCGGGCGCAGGTTCAGGGGGGCAAGACCCTGGTGTTCGTCCCGAAAACTGCGGCGGCGGCGGCCACGCTCGGCGTCCTCGTCGGCCGCGAGGGTGTCACGCTGACGGAAGCGACGCCGACGAGTTATGCGATGTTGGCCGAGATCGATTTCAAGCATCCGTTGTTTGCGCCGTTTGCGGATCCGCGGTTCAGCGACTTCACCAAGATCCATATTTGGAAATACCGGAAGTTCGACGCCGCCACGATTCCCGAGGGCCGCGTGCTGGCTCGTTTCGACAGCGGCGACCCCGCGGTCGTCGAGGCGCCGCTCGGCCAGGGACGCCTTGTGGTGTGGGCGACGGGTTGGCAGCCGGAGGACAGCCAGCTGTCCGTTTCGTCGAAATTTGTGCCGTTGCTGTGGTCGCTGCTGGAGCTCGGCGGCGGCGTAGCGGCGGCCCCGTCCCAGTGGTTGGTCGGCGACACGGCGGCGTTGCCGGTCGGCGCGGCGGACCAAGAGGTGCGGTTCACCGAGCCGGGGATCCGGACGGTGGCGGTGGGCGAGCGGACGCTGCGTTTCGCGGTGAACCTTGAGCCCAACGAGAGCCGCACGGCACCGCTCGCGCCCGACGAGTTGGAGCGGCTCGGCGTGCCGGTCGCCCAGACGGAGCCGAAGTCGGAACCGAGCGGCGACAACAAGATTGTGGTCCAGGGCGTCGAGGCGGAAAGCCGCCAGAAACTTTGGCGGTGGTTTATCGCGGCGACGCTCGCCGTGCTGTTGGTGGAGTCGGCGCTCGCCGGCTGGACGGCGCGAAAAACGAATCAAAAACAAGCGGAGGCCGCGACATGAACAACGAGTTCCTGAAAACCAAACTGCGGCGGGTCATCCGTCGTCACCAGTGGCTGGGTCTGTGGCGCAAGCTCGCGGTGTGGTGGGCCGTGGCGGCGCTCGTCGCGCTCGCGTTTGCGGGGCTGCAGCACGCGACGGGGTGGAGCTCGCCCCTGGTGTTGCCGCTGCTCGCGGCGGTGGTCGTGGCGGTGGCGTCGGGGATCGTGATCAAACATTTTGAATCGGCGCCCGATTTCCGCTGGGCGGCGCAGAAGGTCGAACAGGCGCATCCGGAGTTGAAGGGCGTGCTGTTGACCGCGGTGCAGCAGAACCTCGCGCCGGGGGCGGAGCCGGGCTACCTCCAGCACCGCGTGGTGCAGGAGGCGACCGCGAAAAGCCAGGAACAGGACTGGCTCCAGGTCGTTCCGTCCTCGCGGCTCGCCTGGACGCAGGTCGCGCACGTCGCCGCGCTGCTGGGTTTCGCGTTGGCTCTCGCCCAGGTGCGCGTCGCCGCGCCGGCGAAGAACGCCGAGACGGTGTGGCGCGGCGCCGACGGCATCGCGGTGACGCCCGGCGATGCGAGCATCGAGCGGGGCGACAGCCTGGTGGTGCTCGCCCGGTTTGGCCGGACGTTGCCGCCGTCGGTCGCGCTGGTCGTGCAGGAGGCCAACGTGGCGGCGCGGACGATACCGCTCGTGAAGAGCCTCGCCGATCCCGTGTTCGGCGGCAGCGTCCCCGAGGTCGCGGGCGATTTCACCTATCATCTTGAATACGGCGGCGAGAAGACCCGCGAGTTCAAGGTCGCCGTGTTTGAGCACCCGCGCCTCGTGCGGGCGGATGCGGATCTCGCGTTTCCCGGCTACACGCAGCTCGCACCGAAACATGTCGAGGACACGCGCCGCGTCAGCGCGGTGGAGGGCACGACGCTCGACTACGCGCTGCAGCTCAACAAGCCGGTGGCGTCGGCGAAGCTGGTGGCGCGCGACGGCAAGAAGACGGCGATTCCGCTGACGGTCACGCCGGGCAAGGCCGTGGCGGTGCTGCCGGCGTTCACGCTCGCGAAGTCGCAGACCTACGATCTGCACCTCGTGGACGCGGACGGCCGCGCCAACAAAGTCTCCTCGTCGTTCGTGATCGACGTGCAGCCGAACCGCGTGCCCGAGCTGCGGCTGGGGTTGCCGCGCGGCGATGTGCGCCCGTCGGCGCTGGAGGAAATCGCCTTCGAGGGCACGGTGTTCGACGACTTCGGGGCTTCGGCCTACGGCATTTCCTACGCGATGGCCGCGGGTGAACCGCAGTTTATTGAACTTGGCCGAGCCACCGGCGCGAAGGAGAAGCGGACCTTTACGCACCTGTTGAGGCTCGAGGACATCGGCACGAAGCCCGACGACCTGGTTTCCTGGCATGCGTGGGCCGACGACATCGGGCCCGACGGGAAGGTGCGGCGCACGAGCAGCGACCTGTTTTTCGCCGAGGTGCGGCCGTTCGACGAAATTTTCCGGGAGAGCCAGGGCATGGACTCGGACGACGACAAGCAGGACAAGAAGCAGGGCGGCGACCAGGCGCGCAAGCTGGTCGATCTGCAGAAGCAGATCATCAACGCGACCTGGCGCCTCCAGCGCGACGGCCTGTCTCCGAAATATGCGGACGACGCGAAGGTCATCGCCGAGTCGCAGCAGCAGGCGCTCGCGCAGGCCGAGGAGGCGATGGAGGAGGCGCGTTCGCCCCGGGCGCAGGCGGCGTGGACCGCGGCGACGGCCGAGATGAAGAAAGCGATCGCGGAGCTCGCGAAGGCGGCGAAGGTCCCCGGACCGCTGGCGCAGGCGTTGCCGGCCGAGCAGGCGGCGTATCAGGCGCTGCTGAAGCTGCAGGCCCGCGAGACGAACGTGACGCGCGGGGGCAAGGGCGGGAAAGGCGGCGGCAAGGGGCAGAACCAGCGGCAAATCGACCAGCTCGATCTGACGCAGGCGGAAAACCGCTACGAAACCCAGCGGCAGGCGCAGGCCCAGGCGCCGCAGAACGCGGAACGCAAGGAGCAGCTCCAGGTGATGAACCGCCTGCAGGAGCTCGCGCGCCGCCAGCAGGACCTCAACGAGCGGCTGAAGGAATTGCAGGCCTCGCTGCAGGAAGCGAAATCCGAGCAGGAGCGCGAGGAGATCAAGCGCCGCCTCAAACGGCTCCAGGAAGAGCAGCAGCAGATGCTGGCCGACGTGGACGAGGTGCGCCAGCGGATGGACAAGCCGGAAAACCAGTCGCGGATGGCGGATGAGAAGCAGCAGTTGGACAAGACGCGCGACGATATCCAGAAGGCGGCCGACGCCGCGGCGCAGGGCTCGGTCGCGCAGGCACTGGCCTCGGGCACGCGGGCGCAGCGTCAGCTCCAGCAATTGCGGGAGGAAATGCGGAAACAGAATTCCAGCCAGTTTGCGGAAGACCTCCGCGAAATGCGGCAGGAGGCCCGCGACCTCGCGCGCGAGCAGGAAAAACTGAGCCAGCAACTCGACGGGCTGGGCGGTCCGCAGCAGCGCAAATCGCTCGCCGATTCCACCGACCGCAAGGAACTGCAGGAGGGCCTGGCCCAGCAGAAAGAGCGCATGAACAAATTTACGGAGCGCGCCCAGCAGGTGTCGGAGCAGGCGGAGAACGCGGAGCCGTTGCTCTCGCGGCAGCTCTACGACAGCGTGCGCAAGCTCAGTCAGGACGACGCGAACGCGGTCAAGGAAACGAAACAGGAGTTGCTGCGCGAAGGGCTCATGACGCGCGAGCTGCTCGACCGCATGCAGAAGAACGCCGAGCGCGAAGCCGGCGGCAAGACGCTCGATCTTGCGACCGACATGCTGCGCGAAGGCTATCTCCCGCAGGCGGGACAGGCCGGCCGGCGGGCCCGCGCGGCCACGGAGGAATTGAAACGCGGGGTGGAGCGGGCGGCCGACAGTGTGCTCGGCGACGATGCGGAGCAGCTGAAGCTCGCGCAGTCCGAACTCGACAAGCTCACCGATGAACTCACGCGCGAAATCGCGCAGGCGCAGGGGCAGGGCAAGCCCGGACAGAGCGGCGCGCCCCAGGCGGGTGATCCGACGCAGCGCCAGGCGGGCACGCAACCCGGAGGCGAGCGCGCTCCCGGTGAAGCGGGTGCGCCGGGCGAGGGCGAGCAGCCGGGGCAGGAGCCCGGCCAAGGCGGACCGCAGCCCGGCCAGAAGCCGGGTCAGAGCGGACGCGGCGTTGCGACGGCGGGGCAACCGGGCAGTCAGCCCGGGCAAAGTGGCCAGCCCGGTCAGACGCCCGGTCAGGGCCCAGGTCAGGGCCAATCGCCGGGGGCCGGCCAGCCCGGTCAGCCGGGCGAGGGCCAGACGGCGGGCGAAGGCACGGGGGGGCCGGGGCAACCGGGTCGTCAGGCGAACCGGCTCGCCGGCGGACGCGATGGACGCAATCCGCCCCGGGCCGGCGGTGAACGCGGCGGGCTGGACGTCAGCAACATGCTCAACGGCGGCCCCAATGATGGTGGGGACGAGCGCATCGGGATGGGGGGCGACATGGGCGGCATGTATCGCGGCGGGCCGTTCGTCGGCGGAAATTTCGCGCCGTGGAACGAACGGTTGCGCGACGTGGAGCAACTGCTCGATTCGCCCGACCTGCGCAACGCGGTGGCGACCGCCCGCGAGCGCGCGCGGCTGCTGCGGCGCGACATCGTGAACGACCGGAAAAAGCCCGACTGGGCCGTCGTGAAGCTCCAGATTTTGAATCCGCTCGTCGAGGTGCGCGCGCGCGTGGCGGAGGCGTTGTCGCGGCGCGATTCGAAGGAGTCGCTCGCGCCGATCGACCGCGATCCGGTGCCGGCCCGTTTCGCCGAGTCGGTGCGCCGTTACTACGAGGAACTGGGCAAGGACAAGGACAAGCCCGACACCCGCTGAGATGATGACTTTGGCCGAACTTACTTTTTCCGGTTGGAACTGGCTCTGGCCCGCGGTCGCGTTTCTCGGTGTCGCCGGGGCCGTGCTGGCGTGGAGCTACCGCGCGTCCGCGGCCCAGCCCCTGCGCGGGGTCTGCCTCGCGTTGAAGATCGCGGGCCTGGTCGCGCTCGCGCTGTGTTTGCTGGAGCCGCTCTGGCTCGGGCAGCGCGCTCGGCCGGGCGCCAATTTGTTCGCCGTGGTGGCCGACAACAGCGCGGGTCTGCAGGTGCACGACCGCGGTGAGCCCGGCAGCCGCGGCGACGGGTTGCGCGCGCTGGTGGATCCGGGAAAATCGGGGTGGCAGGCCGCGTTGACGGACACCTTCGAGGTGCGCCGGTATCTCTTCGATTCCCGACTGCAGGCGTCCAACGATTTTCACGAACTGGCCTTTGACGGCCGCTCGACCGCGCTGGGTTCGGCGTTGCGCACGCTGACCGAACGGTTCCAGGCGCGGCCGCTCGCGGGCGTGTTGCTTTTTACCGATGGCAACGCGACCGATCTGCCGGGCGGCAAGCTGCCCGAGCTGAAGGGCCTGCCGCCGGTTTATCCGGTCGTGATCGGCCGGCGCGACGCGGTGCGCGATATCGCGGTGCAGCAGGTTTCGGTGAGCCAGACGGCGTTCGAGGATGCCCCGGTGTCGATCCAGGCGGATGTGACGGCGGCGGGCTATCGCGGCCAGCCGGTCGTCGCGCGGTTGATCGACCGGAGCGGGAAAGTGCTGCAGGAGCAAACGGCCGACGCGCGCGGGGACGGCGAGGCGGTGGCGTTTCGGTTTCAACTGAAACCCGAGCAGCCCGGACTTTCTTTCTATCAGGTGCGCGTGGGCGCGCGCAGCGAGATGGCGCCGGCGCTGACGCCGACGGCGGCGGCGGGCGCGGACCAGCCGGCGGAAAAACCGGTGCCGGAGGCGCCGAAATCCGAGGAGGCGACGCTGGCGAACAACACGCGCGTGATCACGGTGGACCGCGGGCAGGGGCCGTTTCGGATTCTCTACGTGTCGGGGCGGCCGAACTGGGAGTTCAAGTTTCTCAACCGCGCCGTGCAGAGCGATGAGCAGGTGCAGCTCGTGGGGCTGATCCGCGTTGCGAAGCGCGAGCCGAAATTCGATTTCCGCGGGCGCGCGGGCGAGACGAGCAATCCGCTCTTCCGGGGTTTCGGCAGCCAGTCGCCCGAGGAGGTGCAGGGTTACGACCAGCCGGTGCTCGTGCGATTGAACACGCGGGACGAAATCGAGCTGCGGGCGGGGTTTCCGCGGACGCCGGAGGACCTGTTCGGCTATCACGCGGTGATTCTGGACGACCTCGAGGCGGAGTTTTTCGCGCCGGAGCAGGCGATGTTGCTGCAGAGATTCGTGTCGGAACGCGGCGGCGGCTTTTTGATGCTCGGCGGCATGGAGAGTTTTCAAGAGGGCAACTACGTGCGCACGCCCATCGGCGACATGCTGCCGGTTTATCTCGACCGCGACACCGCGACGGCGGCGGCACCGGTCGGCCCGGTGCAGCTGCAACTGGCGCGCGAAGGCTGGTTGCAGGCCTGGGCCCGGCTGCGCGACAACGAAGGTGACGAGCGCGCGCGCATCGAAGCGATGCCGCCGTTTGAGATTGTGAACCGCGTGCGGGCGTTGAAGCCCGGTGCGAGCGTGATTGCGACGGTGCGGGACGAGAAGGGCGGGGAGTTGCCGGCGCTGGCCGTGCAACGTTTCGGCCGGGGCCGCACGGCGGCGCTCACCGTCGGCGATGTGTGGAAGTGGGGGATGAAGGATCCGGTGGCGCGCGCCGACATGGAGAAGGCGTGGCGTCAGCTCGCGCGTTGGCTCGTGGCCGATGTGCCGAACCGCGTGGATTGCACGGTGGAACCCGTGGCGGCCGATGCGAACGGCGCGATGCGGGTGCAGGTGCGGGTGCGCGACGAGAAATTTCAGGCGGTGGACGATGCGGCGGTGAGCATCGAGGTGCAGTCCGTGGTGTTCGAGGGCACGGCGGGCGCCGCGGCGCCGTCGATCCGGCTCGAAGCGGAGCCCGCCCTCAGCGAGCCCGGGCTGTATCAGGCGACCTATGTCCCGCGGCAGACGGGCGGCTACCGGGTGGTGGCGACGGTCAAGAATCCGGCGGGGGCGGACCTCGGCCGCGCCGAGGCGGGCTGGAGCACGGATCTCGCGGCGGAGGAGTTCCGTTCGCTGATCCCGAACGTGGCGTTGCTGGAAGATCTCGCGCGGAAGACCGGCGGCGAAGTGATCGCCGCGGCCGATCTCGCGGCGTTTGCGAAGCGCCTGCCGCAATTGCGCGCGCCGGTGATGGAGACGTGGTCCTACCCGGCGTGGCACACGCCGCTGCTGTTTGCGTTTGCCCTGGCCTGCCTGTTGGCGGAGTGGGGGCTGCGGCGCTGGAAAGGCATGCCATGAAGACCCGTTTTCGTTTCGTTGTTTTTGTCCTGCTGTGGGCCGTCGTGCGGCTGGAGGCCGCGGAACGCGCCACCGTGATCGTCGTCGCCGGGGCCCCGGGCGAAGAGGAATATGGCAAGGTGTTCGCGCAGCAGCTCGAGACGTGGGGCAAGGTCGCTGCGCAGGCCGGGGTGAAAGCCGTGACGATCGGCGGGGAGGCGGTCGGTGCGACGTCGGACCGCGAGCGGCTGAAGCAGGCGCTGGAGGCCGAGGTCCAGGCGGGGCCCGGCGAACTCTGGCTCGTGTTGGTCGGCCACGGGACGTTCGACGGCAAGGAGGCGAAGTTCAATTTGCGCGGGCAGGATCTGACGGCGGGGGAATTGGCGGACTGGCTGAAGCCGTTTCGCCGGCCCCTCGCGATCATCGACACCGCGTCGGCGAGTGCGCCGTTTCTGATCAAGCTGGCGGGAGCGGGCCGGGTGGTCATCAGCTCCACGCGGAGCGGCAACGAGCACAATTACGCGCGCTTCGGGAAGTTTTTTGCCGAGGCGATGGCGGATCCGCGGAGCGATCTGGACAAGGACGGGCAGGTATCGCTCTTGGAGGCCTTTCTCAGCGGGTCGCAACGCACGACGGAGTTCTACAAGACCGAAGGCCGCCTCGCGACGGAGCACGCGCTCATCGACGACAATGGCGACGGGCTCGGCACGCCGGCGGAGTGGTTTCGCGGCGTGCGGGCGACGAAACAGGCGAAGGACGGGGCGACCCTCGACGGAGCGCGGGCCCACCAGTTTCATCTGGTCCGGAGCGCGGCCGAGCAGCAGTTGTCGCCCGAAGCGCGGGCGCGGCGCGATGCGCTGGAGCTGAAGATCGCCCGGCTGCGCGAGACGAAGGCGAAGCTCACGGAGGCCAAGTATTACGAGGAACTCGAGCGGCTGATGCTGGAGTTGGCGGCGGTTTACGAGGGAACGTGAGCGCGGCGTGAAATTCGGGTGGCGCCGTGGCCCGCGGGTTGCTTCATTGCCCGCATGCTTACCCGTTTTTCGGTTGCCCCGCTCCATACGATGACCCGTTCGCTCGCCGCCGTGGCGATGGGGCGGGCCGCGCCCGACCTCGTCATCACCGGCGCGCGTCTGCTCTCGACCTACACCGAGCGCATCCATCCGGGGCGCGAACTGTGGATCAAGGGCGGCCGGATCGCGACGGTGAAGCCGGCGGGCGCCTACAAGAAATCGAAGCTGGCGGGCGCGACGGTTTATGATGCGCGCGGCGGGATTGTCGCGCCGGGGCTGGTCGACCCGCATGTCCACATCGAGAGCAGCATGATGACGGCGTGCGCGTTTGCCGAGGCGGCCTTGCTCAACGGCACGACGACGGTGTTCTGCGACAGCCATGAGATCGGCAACGTGTGCGATGTCGCGGGCATCGAGTGGATGTTGGAGGACGCGCGGCGCGCGCCGCTGTCGGTGTTTCTGACGGTGCCGAGCACGGTGCCGGCGACGAACGCGACGCTCGAGACCGCGGGCGGCGATCTGACCCCGGACAAGATCGGGCGGATTTTCGACCGGTGGCCCGAGGCGGCGGCGCTGGGCGAAAAGATGGACTATGTGTCGGTGGCCCTGGGCGACGAGCGCAGCCACGGCGTGCTCGCCGAGGCGTTGAAGCGCGGGAAGCCGGTCTGCGGTCACATCTATGGACGCGAGTTTGTCGCGGCTGGAGCGGCGAGCGGCATCACCGACACGCACGAGGCCATCGACCGGGAGATTGCGAACGACTTTTTGGAAAACGGCGTGTGGATTTTTCTGCGCGGCGGCAACCCGACCACGCCGTGGCACTCGCTGCCGCAGGCGATCAAGGCTGTGACGGAGCTCGGCGCGAACACGAAGCGCGTGTGCGTCTGCACGGACGATCGCGACGCGGACGACCTGTTTCTGTTCGGCATGGACTGGGTGGTGCGGCAGGCGGTCGCCGCGGGGCTGCCCACGCCGACGGCGTGGAGCATGGGCTCGTTGCACCCGGCCACGCGCTATGCGATGGACGGCGATTTCGGCGGTTTGGCCCCGGCGCGCCGGGCGGACGTCGTGCTGCTGAACGATGCGCTGGAGGTGCAGAACACGTGGTTTGGCGGCGAGTTGGTGGTGGAGCGCCGCAAGATCACGCCGCTGCTCGACCGCGCCCTCAGCCAGCCCTATCGTTACCCGCGCGCGGCCTATTCGACGGTGAAACTGCCCCGCAAAGTCAGGCTCACACCGCCGCTACCGACGAAACCAGTCACGGCGAACGTCATTCGCCTCGTCCCGCCCGGCATCGTCACGGCGCATGAACGCGTGGCGCTCGCGCCCGCGGCCACGTGGCCGGAACTGCTCGCGCAGCACGACGTGTGCTTCCTCACCGTCGTCGAGCGCCACGGCAAGACCGGCGGCGTCGGCTATGGCTTGCTCCGCGACTTCGGTTTGGCGGACGGGGCGGTGGCGAGCAGCGTCGGTCACGACGCGCACAACATCGTCCTGGCCGGCACCAACGAGGCCGACCTGCAGCTCGCCCTCGCGACGGTCAAGGCGATGCGCGGCGGCGTGAGTGTCGTGCGCGGCGGCAAAGTTCTCGCCAAGGTCGCGCTGCCGATCGCCGGGCTGCTCTCCGACCAGCGCGCCCCGGTGGTCGCGAAGGAGACCACGGCGCTGAAGCGCGCGTGGACGAAGCTGGGCTGCAAGGTGCCCTACATGGGCTTCAACCTGCTGCCGTTGTCCGTGATTCCCGAATTGCGTCTGACGGACAAGGGGCTGATCGACGTGTTGGGGATGCGGGTGGTGCCGCTCTTCGAATAAAATCCCCCCGGGGCGCCGAGGCAGTGACGGGGTGACGCGAAAACCTATTTCGCTGCTGGACTTGGCCTGAGGCCTGCTTAGTCACGCTTCGTGATTCCCACTACCACACCTACCCACCGCGTGACCGTCGCGGCCTTGACCCTCGCGGGTCTGGCCGCGCTGTCCCCGCTCACCGCGCAGACTGCGCCCGCCAAGGCGGGCTCCGATGTCGTCACGATGAGCAAGTTCGAAGTCAAAGACGTGCCGATCGATCTGCAGATTCTGCCGACCGCGCGTCCGTTTAACTCGGTGTTCGGCACCGACGACAACATCGTCGATGTGCCGCGCAACGTGACCATCATCTCCCGCCAGCAGCTCACCGACATTTCGATCACGGATGTCCTCGATTTCTCGAAGCTGACGTCGAGCGCGTTCACGACGACCAACTTTGGGGCGCCGTCCAATGCGAGCATCCGCGGCCAGTCCTCGGACTTGTTCATCAACGGCGTGCGCGCCCGCATCACCAGCAACGGCAACGGTCTCCCGGTGGATTTCAACTCGGTGGAGTCGGTCAACATCGTGAAGGGTCCGGCGACGGCCGTGCAGGGTTCTTCGATGTATGTCGGTGGTTTCATCGATCTCATCAGCAAGCGTCCGTATTTCGACGTCACCAAGGGATCGGTCAGCTACACCCTCGGTTCCTACAACACGAACCGGTGGACGGTGGACACCGGCGGTCCGTTTTCGAAGGAGCTCGCGTATCGCTTCAGCTACTCGGGTGAAGACACCAAGGGTTACTACACCGACGGCAAGAAGGAGACGCACTCCGTTTACGGCGCCGCCACCTGGCGTCCGACCGCGAACTACGAGCTGTTCCTGAACGCCCAGACCTTCTTCGGCGTTTACACCGAGAACTGGGGCGTCAACCGCGTGACCCAGGACCTGATCGACAACGGGAATTACGTCACCGGCATCAACATCAACAACGGTGCGACGGCGACGCCCTCCGATCCGCAGAACTCGCGGTACATCCTGGGCGGCGGCAACACCATCGCGTGGGGCCCGAGCGTGAAGCTCAACCGGCACACGCGCCTCCTGCGTCCCGGCAACCAGTCCGACGGCGTCGAGTTCAGCGTGCAGGCGATCCAGACGGCCAAGATCAGCTCCGACCTGAACCTCAAGAACACGTCCTACCTGAGCCACACCGAGCGCAATACGCTCAGCACCTACTACTACTCCGAAGTGATCGATCCGTCGTGGTTCGCCGAGAACCGCACCGAGTTCATCTACAGCCTCAAGAATCTCTCCGTGAATTCCGGCTTGGACCTGCGTTACCAACGCACCAAGGCCTACGACGACTACTTCTTTGAGCCGGTGAATGCGTGGGACCTGACGAAGGACCACAATTTCATCAACGTCTATAATTCGATCGATTTCGCGAAGAACAACGGCTTCCCGATTCCCGGCTGGCCCAACCGCTTTGCCCAGCCCGGTATCTTCAACGGCGACACCAACGACAGCCGCGGCACCACGGTCGGCGCGTTTGCGCAGGGCACGTGGAAGGCCAGCGAGCAGTTCAATGTGGTCGGCGGTCTGCGCTTCGACCGTTTCAACGCCAAGGTGCGCGAGCCGCTCCTTCCTCCCTTCCGGGAGGCCAGCATTTCGGTCTGGTTGCCCAACGTGAACGGCAGCGTGGTTTACAAGGCCTCGGCGAATTCGAGCGTCTACTTCACGTATAACTTCAGCAAGAACACCTCGGGTGCGGTCGGCAACGGCGGCGGCATCACCGGGTGGAACGCCGCCGGCAACGGCCTCGACCGCGAGAGCTTCCAGCAGCCCAGCACGCTCTACGAGCTCGGCACCAAGTATTCGCTGGCCAACGGCAAGGTCTTCCTGAACTTCGCGGTCTACGACCAGAAGCGCACGGCCAAGAGCACGAGCAGCACCGTCATCCAGAACTTCCGCTACAAGGGCTTTGAGTCCGAGATCAACTTCCAGCCCAACAAGCGCCTCTACGCCACCGCCTCGTATTCGTACATCGATGCCGAGTCGTCGGCCGGTTTCCAATACGGTCTGTTCGGCGGCGCGTCCGAAGTGCCCCCGGCCAACAAGGGCGCGACGATTCCGATCGGCACGGTCAAGCAGGTCTCCGGCCTCCCGCAGCACCTCTTCAACGGCCTCGTCTCCTACTCGTTCGACAACGGCTTCGGCCTGAACACGAACATCGTCGTCACCGGCGAAATGAACAACAACAGCTCCGGCTCGCTCGTGATTCCGATGCAATACACCTTGGATACCGGCGCCTCCTACAAATTCAAAAAATGGGATTTCCGCGTGAGTGTGCTCAACGCCACCAACGAGGAAAACTGGTCGCCGCCGAACGCCGTCTACGGCAACGGCTCCGTTTTGGCGCTGCCCGGCACGCAGCTGCAGTTCACCGTCAAGATGAGCTTCTAAGCACCGGTCTCCGGTCCGTCTTTGCAGCCGCTCCCTCCCGGGAGCGGCTTTTTTTTGGGCCATGCGCTGGCGGTCGATGGCGTGGGACGTGCTAATCGGGTGAACCCGCATGGAAATTCTGCCGCCCCCCGCGTCGCCTGAAAAGCTGTCGCACATCGTCTACGGACTTGAAGACAAGATCCCCCTCGGCCCGGCGCTGCTCGTCGGCGTGCTACAGGTCTCGGCCATGGTGGTGGGCACGATCACGCCGCCGCTGATTTTGGCGGGCACCCTGAAGTTTTCCCAGGCCGACACCGCCTATCTCGTCAGCATCGCGCTGCTCGCGTCGGCGTTCGGCACGTGGCTCCAGTGCCGGCAGCGCGGGCCCGTGGGCTCGGGTTTGTTGAGCGTCACCGGGACGAGTTTTGCCTTTTTGCAGCCGCTCACCTTGGCGGGCCAGGCGGGCGGATTGCCGTTGATGCTGGGGCTGTCGTGCTTCACGGCGCCGCTGCTGATCGTGCTCGCGCCGTTTCTTTCGCGGCTGCGCACGGTCTTCACGCCCCTCGTTTCGGGCGTGGTGGTGCTGCTCATCGGGACGTCGTTGATTCCGACGGCGTTTTTCGGGCTCGCCGCCAGTGTGCGGCCGGGGGCGCCGGCGTGGCTCGGGCTGGTGGTGGGGCTGGTGGTGATTGCCGTGATCGTCGTGGCGCAGGCTTCCGGGCGGGCGTGGGCGCGGATCGGCGGCGCGGCCGGCGGGGTGGTGGCGGGCTGCATCGTCTGCGGACTCGTCGGCGGACTGCATGCCCCCGAGGCCGGGGCGGGCGGCTGGATCACCCAACCGCGGCTGTTCGCCCACGGCTTTGCCTTCGACTGGAAATTTGTGCCGCCCTTTGCGTTCATTTACCTGGTTTCCATGCTCGAAGCCATGGGTGACATCACGGCGACGTCGCAGTTGTCCGGCCTGCGGACGAGCGGTCCGGCGCATTGGCGGCGGCTCTCGGGCGGCGTGATGGCCGACGGCATCGTGAGCACGGTGTCGGCCCTGTTTGGCGGCTTTCCCAGCGCGACCTACGCGCAGAACAACGGGGTGATTCAGATCACCGGGGTCGCCAGCCGGCGGGTCGGCTATGTGATGGTCGGGATTCTCGCGCTGCTCGGGCTTTTTCCGGCGGTGGGCCGGTGGATCACCGTGATGCCGCCGCCCGTGCTCGGCGGCCTGGCGTTGATGATGTTCGGGCTGGTCGCGGTGGCGGGCGTGCGGCTCCTGCTGAGTGCCGGGCTCGGCCAGCGCGAAGGCGTGATCGTCGCGCTCTCGCTCGGGGTCGGGCTCGGTCTGCCGACCCAGCCGGCCCTGCTCGCGAGTCTGCCGGGTTTTCTCCACTCGCTGCTGGAGTCCGGGATTTCGGCCGGCGGACTGACGGCGCTTCTATTGAATCTGGGTTGGCGGGCCAAGCCCACGGAGGCGCGGGCCCTGGCCGATTAGTTTTGCGGCTGGGCAACGGCGCCCGGCCCCCGCACCTTCGCGCACCATTATGGGCACCCTGCTCGTCAAAAACATCCACACCCTCGTCACGATGAATGCCGTGCGGGCGGAAATCCGCGACGCCGCCATCTTCGTGCGCGACCAGGTCATCGAACAGGTGGGCGCCACCGCGGCGTTGCCCGCGACGGCGGACGAGGTGCTGGACCTGCGCGGTCGCCACGTGGTGCTGCCGGGGCTCGTCAACACCCACCACCATTTCTATCAAACGCTGACGCGGGCGATTCCGGCGGCGCAGAATTGCGACCTGTTCCAGTGGTTGAAGACGCTCTATCCGATCTGGTCGAAGCTCACGGCCGAGGGGGTTTACGTCAGCGCGCAGATGGCGGCGGCCGAGCTCATGCTCTCGGGCTGCACGACGTCGAGCGACCATCTCTATCTTTTTCCCAACGACTGTACGCTCGACGACGAGATCCGCGCGCTGCGCGATGTCGGCCTGCGGTTTCATGCCTGCCGCGGAAGCATGAGTGTGGGCGAGAGCCAGGGCGGGTTGCCGCCGGATGCGCTCGTCGAAAAGGAGGCGGACATCCTCCGCGACAGCGAGCGCCTCATCGCGCGCTATCACGACAACGCCCGCCACGCCATGGTGCGCGTCGCGCTCGCGCCGTGTTCGCCGTTTTCCGTTTCGCGCGACCTGATGCGTGAGTCGGCCGCGCTGGCCCGCGCGCACCCCGGTGTTCGCCTCCACACGCATCTCGCGGAGAACAAATCCGACGTCACCTACAGCCTGGAGAAATTCGGCCTGACGCCGGGCGACTACGCGGAGTCGGTCGGGTGGGTGGGGGCGGACGTGTGGCATGCGCACTGCGTGCAGTTGAGCGACGACTCGATCGCGAAATTCGGCCGCACGGGCACGGGGGTGGCGCACTGCCCCTGCAGCAACATGCGGCTCGCGAGCGGCATCGCGCCGGTGAAAAAAATGCTGTGCGCGCGCGTGCCCGTCGGACTCGGCGTCGACGGCGCGGCGTCCAACGACGCCTCGAACCTGTTTCACGAGGCGCGGGAGGCGTGCCTGCTGGCGCGGGTCGGGGCGCAGGATGCCTCGGCCATGACCGCGCGGGAGGCGCTGGAGCTGGCGACCCTCGGTGGCGCGCGCGTGCTGGGCCGGGACGACATCGGGAGCATCGCGCCGGGAATGTCGGCGGACTTCATCGCCGTGAATCTCGACCGGCCGTCCTTCGCCGGGGCCCAGCATGACGTCGTGGCCGCGTTGATCCTCTGTCAGGCGGATACCGTCGACTACAGTTTCATCAATGGCCGGCGTGTCGTGGACCAAGGCCGGCTCACCACCGTCGAGTTGCCGACGCTGGTGGAGACCACGAACCGCCTGGCGGCACGCCTGGTGGGCGGCTGAGCCGGGCCGATCAGCGGCTGAGAAGGCGCAGGGTGTTTTCGCGCAGGATCGGTTCGCCGGCGCCCGCCTGCCGAGCTTCCGCAATCAGCCGCGTCATCTCCGGCTCGGCGCCGAGTTGGGGATAGACATTCAGCGGATAGTCCGAGCCGAAGAGCACGCGCCCGGGCGGCAGCGCCGCGGCGAAACGCCCCCAGATATCCCGCTCGTAAAGCAGCGGCGAGGCGGCGGTATCGTAATAGAGGTTGGCGAGCTCGCGCGCCTCGGGATCGCGGAGCGGCAGGAGGCCGCCCCAGTGCGCGAGGATGAAGTTCGTGGACGGAAACTCTTTCGCGAGCCGCACAAAATCGTCCGGCGGTGTTTCCACGCGTCCCGGATAGCGCGCGGTCGCGGGATCGGTGACATGCAGGTTGACGGGCATCTTCCAGTCGGCGGCGAGCGTGAGGACCTCGCGGAGAACGGGGTCGTCGACGCCGTAACCCTGCGAGTGGGGCGAGAGCTCGCCGATGCCCACGAGACCCTCGTCCCGCGCGCGGTGCATCTCGCCCAAGGTGGGCCAGTGGCCGGCGCCGGGATGAAGGGTCGCAAACGCGATCAGCCGGCTCGGATGTTCCTGCACACAGCGGCCGTAAAACCGGTTCTGCCACACGCACGTCTCCGGCTGCTCCCAATACCAGCCGAGCAGCACGGCCCGTTCGACGCCGGCCCGGTCCATTTCGCGCAGCAGGTCATCCACACTCGGAAAGCCCTGCACCGGGTGGCCGTCCTTGCGGCGCCGGGTGCAAAGGTTTGCCCAGTGGGGTTCGCCACGGGTCGCGGCCCACGCCGCGGGCGCCGCGTTGAGCTCGGAAGGATAGAGGTGGACGTGGCTGTCGATGACTTGCATGGCTCGGAATTTGCTAAACTCGCGCGTTGCGGGCGGCGGCGCAACCGGCATCTCTGTCACCCGCCCCGTCTCCTCCCCATGCTCAACCGCCTCTTCAAACTCGACCAGCACCACACCACCGTCGGCCGTGAACTCCAAGCCGGACTCACGACCTTCACGGCCATGGCCTACATTCTCGCGGTGAATCCGCTCATCCTGAAGGATGCGGGGATGCCGCAGGCCGCGGTCGTCACGGTGACGGCCCTCACGGCGGCGATCAGCACGCTGCTCATGGCGTTCATGACGAACTTCCCGCTGGCCCTCGCGCCCGGCATGGGGATCAACGCCTACTTTACCTACACGGTGTGTCTCGGGGCCGGCGTGCCGTGGCAATCGGCCCTCGGCCTCGTCTTCGCCAATGGCGTGATGTTCCTCCTGCTTTCACTCACGGGCGTGCGCGAGAAAATCGTCAACTCGATCCCGTACTCGCTGAAGATCGCGATCACCTGCGGCGTGGGACTCTTCATCGCCTTCATCGGCCTGAAAAACGCCGGGATCGTCGTCGCCAGCAAGGCGACGTTCGTCGCGCAGGGCGACTTCGGCTCGCCGCCCGTCGCGCTGGCCTTTTTCGGCATCATCCTCACCGCCGTGCTCGTCGCGCGGCGCGTGCCCGGAGCGATCGTGCTCTCGATCCTCGCGGTCACGCTTGCGGGGCTCTTTGTGCCGGACGGCAAGGGCGGCCATGTGACGGCGATGCCGACCGGGCTCTTTGCGCTGCCGAGTTCGCCGGAGCCCGTGATGCTCAAGTTGAATTTCGATTTCATCACCCAGAATTTTTGGAAGGCGCTGCCGATCATGCTCACGCTCCTGATCGTCGACATGTTCGACAACATCGGCACGCTCATCGGTGTCACCAAGCGCGCCGGGCTGCTGCGACCCGACGGCTCGCTCCCCAAGGCCGGGCGCGCGCTCGTGGCGGATTCGTTTGCCGCGATCCTTAGTTCCCTGTTCGGCACCTCGACCGTGGTAAGCTACATCGAATCCGCCTCGGGCGTCGAGGCGGGCGGGCGCACCGGACTCACCGCCGTCAGCACCGCCGTGTGCTTTCTCCTCGCGCTGTTTCTGACGCCGCTGATTTTGATCATCCCGAGCGCGGCCACGGCGCCCGCCCTCGTGATTGTCGGCGTCTTCATGTTTCAGAGCGT
This sequence comes from uncultured Opitutia bacterium, assembly GCA_903948415.1. GTDB lineage: Bacteria > Verrucomicrobiota > Verrucomicrobiia > Opitutales > Opitutaceae > GAS368. Next base: position 34,524 of record CAJAYO010000869.1, read on the forward strand.
GGCGGAAATCAAACTCGGCGACTTTGCGGAAACGATGCCCGCCGTCGTCACGCTGCTCTGCATTCCGCTGACGTTCAGCATTGCCGAGGGACTGGGGCTCGGGGTGATCGCCCTGACCTTCCTCGCGCTCTGCACGGGCCGCGCCCGCACGCTGCCGGGCTTCACCTACGTGCTGGCCGCGCTGTTCTTCGTGCATATTTTCCACGGGCTTTTCGTTTGAGGCGGCGGGCGGTTTCCGCGGGGCGCAGCGGGGTGAACGGCGCGGGCCGGCGGTGGGGCGTGGGCTCGCTTGACTCGGACAGACGGTCGTTAGGAAGTGGGGGATGATGTTTGACCGAGCTTTTTCCTCCCTGCGCGTTTCCTCCGGTTGGTCGCTCCCGCTGCTCGCGGTGGCGTCGCTGGTGATTTTTGCCGGCTGCGGCCGGCCGAGTGCCGGGGGCAATCCGAAGGTGCCGGCGGGGGCGAAGAGTTCCGGTGGGATGCATGCGGTGCTGGAGACCGACAAAGGCGCCATCGAGATCGAATTTCTCGCCGGCGATGCGCCGAAGGCGGTGGAGAATTTCCGGCTGCTCGCCGAGCACGGTTACTACAATGGCGTGACGTTTCACCGGATCGTGAAGGGCTTCATGCTGCAAGGCGGCGACCCCGAGGGCACCGGGCGCGGCGGCGAGAGCGCGTGGGGCGGCAAGTTCGCCGACGAGATCAAGGCCGACTCCGCGCTCTATCAGGCCGGCTACAAGCGCGGCATGCTCGCGATGGCCAACGCGGGTCCGAACACGAACGGCAGCCAGTTCTTCATCATGCACCGCGACTATCCCTTGCCGCCGGCTTATGTGATTTTCGGCAAGGTGACCAAGGGCCTCGAGGTGGTCGATGCGATCGCCGAGACGCCGACGAAAATGGGGATGGACGGCGGGATGAGCCAGCCGCTCACGCCGGTCGTGATCAAGAAGGTCACGGTGCAGAAGTGAGGCACGGCGGCGGCACCCGGACGTGGCCGCTGTGAAGGGGTGTCAGAATTTGATCGTATTACTCCACGTGTATTCGCGGGGCTGGTTGGTAAAAAGGGCGGTGGTGATGCCGCCGTAGCCGGTGATGTTGTTCGGGCGAACGAGGACTTTGTAGTGATTGAGGAGATTGGTCACATTGAGCTGCGTGGACCAACTCAGCTTGCGGCCGAGCTTATGTTCGTAGCCCAAAATGAGGTCGAAGAGCGCGACGGTGGGGCGCGAGTAGAGTTCGCGAACAGCGGTGGGCGAGTAGCCGGTCGGATAGTAGTAAAAGTCGCCGCGGCCCCACGAGGCGCTGGCGGTGCCGCCGAGCTTGAAGCCTTTGAGCGCGCCGGTGGCGAAGGTGTAGACGTTGGTGAAGTTAAAGCTCAGCTCGGGGTAGCCGGTGGTGCGGTCGCCGGATTGCGATGTGACGATGGTGGTCGGGAGATTGAGGCCGGTGAGCTGGTAGCGGGCGATGGGGAGGCCGGCGACGCCGGTGCGAATCGGGCCATTGGTGGGGTCGACGAAATTGAGAATCGTGCGTCCGTTCGAGGTGCGGAGGAGGCCGTTGGTGGGATCGGGATTGGCGTAGTAGGCGTTTCCCGGGGTGCTGAGTGCGGCGATGGTCAGCGGGACGGCGCCGGCGGTGGTGGCCGTTTGCGGAGTGGCGAGGAAGGTGGGGCGGACGTAAACGACGGTGCCGTTGGCGTAGGTGACTTGGCCGGCGGCGTTGGCGTAGAACTGGTCGTTGTAGAGCGCGGGGTAGCTGGTGTCGTTGCCGATGGTGCCCTGTACGAAGGCGGCGGAAAAACGCATGCGCCAGTTGCTCGTCGGATTCGCCACAATGGCGGCTTGCGCGCCGCGGGACTTGCGATCCACGGAGATCACGGAGCCCGTCGCGCCGAGGTAGCGGCCGTTGATGCCCGCGGGGTTGATGCTGTCGCGGAGCTGCGTGGGAATGCCGTAGGGCTCGTCGGTGGACTGGAGGGCGTAGAGGGAGACGGAACCGGAGATGCGACCGCGCTCGTCGCCGATTTTCACGCCGATCTCTTCGCCGAGCGAGTGGGCGATGGGGGCGGCATTGCCAACCGGATCGGTGGGCACGGTGAGCAAAATGGCGGGGAGATTGTAGGTGTCGGATACGGCGAAGTAGGGTCGCAGCCACGAGGTGGCGCGGTAGTTGGCGCCGACGGAGAAACTCAGGTTGTCGCCGCTGGCGGTGAGGGCGGGAACGGCGGTGGAGGGGAACTGGCGGTTGTCGGCGGAGACGTAGCGGACGCCGGCGAGGGTGGTGAGGCGGCCATCGCCCCACTGCGTATAGTTGACGGCAAACACGCCGCTGCTGATCGCGCGACTGTGGATGAAGAGATCGCCGGAAGTGACGCCCTGCGGATTCTGCGGGGTGACGAGGGCAGGATCGGTTTGGTTCATGACCTGCGCGACATAGTTCACGCCGCGGTAGGTGATGCGTTCGGAGCCGGTGCGGACGAAGGGATACTTCACGGGACCATCGTGCACGGACCAAGAGGGGTTCGGCGCGAGCATGCGGATGCGAGCGCCGGCAGGGGTGAGGACGAGGTTGTCGTTCGCGTCCGCCTGATAGTAAGCGATGTTTTCGTTGGCATAGTTTCCCTTCGTGTATTCCGCGCCGACGATGGACTGGCTGCGGGCGCGGCCGCCGAAGAGGGAATTCGTCGCAAGGGCGGAGAAACGATACGAGCGAGAATCGGACGGCTGGTTGGACCAAGCGGAGCCGCTGGCGCCGCCGGCCCCCATGGACCACTGGCCGGGGAGCGGATTGGCGGTCGCGCCGGGAGCGTAGAAGGTGGCGCCGCTGCCGAAACCGACGATGCTTTCCTTGTTTTGGTAACCGAGGGAGAGCTGGGTTGAGAGCCACGAATTCCATATCGTTTCGGCGGTCAGGGAGACGAGGCGCGCGGTGGTGCGCTCTTCGCGGAGCTGGCCACCGTAGGAGTCGACGTTGTCCCAATCGATGCGGCCGTTGCCGATGACACCCGCGCCACTCGCGCCGGCGGCGCTCTTCTCCAGCTGGCCGGTGGCGAGGAGCGTGCGGATGTTTTGGCCGTGGCGTGCGTCAAAGGCGGTGCTGTTGGCGGTGAGCGTGAGGTTCTGGGGGATGAAGCGGTCGAAGTAGGTGTGCTTGCCGGTGGCGCGGAGCATCGTGTTGCCGGCCTTGAGGGCGAATTGGACATAAGCGCCGTTGAGCGGGCCGCCCATCCACTTGCGATTGTCTCCGAGATCCTGATGCACGAGCGACAAGGCGATGGCGCCTTTGCCAGCGCTCGCGCCGTAATCAAACTGACTGAGGAAGTGACCATATTGATCGACCTGAAGTTTGAGCGAACCGGCGGCGGGCCGGCCGAGACGCGCCTGCTTCGAGATCATGTTCACCACGCCACCGCCACCGCCGTTACCGTAAAGGAGGGCCTGCGGACCGTTGATGACTTCGACGCGCTCCATGCCGAAGTTGCTGTTGAGGCCGGTGCCCGCGGGCGACGGGAGCATAAAACTGTCTTGTTTCACGACGGCGGCGCCGAGGCCGCGGAGCTGCACGCCGGCCGACACGCTGTCGCCACCGCCGCGGTCGAGCGGCTGGTTAACGGGGATGCCACCGGCGTCGCCCTGCGCGGAGCCCGTCCCGGCGCCGGCGGAGTAGGTGCGCAGCATATTTTCGAGCGTCGTGCTATTGGTCTCCTCCATGAACGTGCTCGTGAAGATGTCGGCGGAGATGGGGAGTTTGCCGAGTTCGGCATTGAAGCTGGTGATCGAGTTGGAATTGAGTGCGCCATAGCTCGTGTCTGAGGTGGTCTCGACGACGAAGGGACTGAGTTCGACGTAGGTGTCGGCTGGCTTGGTCGGGGCCGCGGCGGCACGGGCGACCGGAGCGCTGGGGGCCGGGGAGGGCGGGAGAATTTGGGCATGTGCGCTGGGCGACTGAAGCGAGAGCAGGAGCGCGAGGGCGGTCGCGGAGGAAACGCGGAGCGCGGTGCGGCGAGGGCAAACGAGTGAGGTCATGGGTGGCGGCGAGGTTTCAAAGGACCGCGGCGTGGTCGACGCGGCGCGAACGGGGCGGGATGATGTTCCCGGCCACCGCGCGAGGAGCCGATACTTTTGCGCTGGTTCCCGGGGGGGACCGGAAGTGCGAGACCGGAACCGCGGCGCGCGGCGGTCGCGATGGGTTCAGACTGCGCGGGCGTTGGCCTGGGCCCGTGCGATGTCTTTCCGAATCAGAAAGCGGTAGCCGCAGAGAAGAAGAATGGACGCCGCGAAAAAGCAGACCGAGATGCCCGCGAAAATTCCGCCGAGCCCTACCTCGCGTTTCAAGAAGCCCGCGAGCAGCACGCCGCCGCCGCCCGACGCGGTCGCGACGGCGTTCATGATGCCCACGCCCGTTGAGCGGAACTGCGGTGGGACGATCTCGCACTGAGTTGGGTTGTCGTTCGAGCTCGCGAGCCCGCGCATGAAGGAAAACAGCGACACGCCGATCGCCACGACGGTGAAGCTCGGGGTGCCGAGAAACAGCAGCAGGCACGGTGCACCGATTAAGTAGAATATTCCGTAGAGCAGCATGCGGCGATGCGGGGCGTTGGCCGAGACGCGGTCGGAAATCCACCCGCCGGCCAGCACGCCGAGCACGACTGAAATCTGCAGCATGAACGTCCCGGCGAAGCCCGCCGCCGCCAGCGGCATCTGGAACGTCTCGCGAAAATAGAGCGGCAGCCAGGTGAAGAAGATCCAGATGCCCAGGCCCGAGAGCATGGATTCTCCGAGCAGCACCCAATACGATGGCACGCGCAGGACGAACTTCACGGCGTCGCGGAAGCTGGCGCGCGGTGCCACCGGTGCCGCTGGGACGGGCGCCGGTGGCAGCATCGTCCGCGAAAGCAAGGCGAGCGCGATGCCCGCGCCACCGAGGACAAGGAAGCCGGAGCGCCAGCCGAAGTGCTGGGCGAAATACCCGGCGGTGCTGCCGCCGATAACCATCCCGACGTTGGCTCCGATCTGGATGAAGCTCATCGCCCGCGCTCTTGTCGCGGTGGCGTGATACGACGCGATCAAGGCGATCGCCGCCGGGAGAAACAGGCACTCGGCGAAACCCAGCCCGAGGCGCAGCGCCAGGAGCATCGGGTAACCGGTCGCCAAGCCCATCAACGCGGTGACCGCGCTCCAGGCGATCAAGCTTCCGGCGACGAGCTTCGGGCGCGAGATGCGGTCGCCGAGGTTTCCGGCGAGGGGAGAGCCGAGCGCATACGCCCACAGGAAAACCGAACCGAGCAGACCCAGCATCACATCTGACGTGCCGAACTCGGTTCGCACGGACACCAGCACCGCCGACATCGCCGCGCGGTCACCGAAATTTAGCGCGACCGCGAGGGTGAGGAACCACACGGCCCGCCAGCGTGGCTCCAAGGGCCAGAATATCGGTTTCATTGCGGGCGCACGCGGAGCGCGTGGACGTGGTCGGTGCGCAGCCCGGGCGAATACTCACCGCCGGCCAACACCCATTCTCCGTCGACGGGCACCGCGGCGGCACCCACGAGACCGAGCGGCATCGCGCCGGCGGCGGACCAGCGATCGGTCGTGGCATCATAGAGCAGGC
>CAJAYO010000870.1 GCA_903948415.1 uncultured Opitutia bacterium
CGGCGATGAGCGTTTCCGCAAAGGTCGCGGGGTCGGACGCACCGCCCCATTGGTTCGCCTGCAGGCACTCGATCAGCGCTTCGCTCTGCAGCGCCTGGGCATGTTTCACGCGGTCGATTTTCTCCCCGTGCAGCAGGGCCGGGAGGCGGTCGTGGGCTGCGCCGCGGGCGAGCCGGCCGAAAAACGCGTCGCGCCAGCCGAGCGTGCTTTCGACGACGAAGTGAAAGGCGTCATGCGGCAGGATGCCCTGCCGCGGCATGGGGCCCTGCGTCGTCGTGCCATCGGGCCGGACGCAGTGGAGGATATCGGCCGGAGCGGAGGCGGGATTTTTCGTGAAGCGAACAAGCATGGACGGATTATTTTTTCGCAGGGAACTTAACGGAGAACGTTCTTCGACTTACTCGAGGCGCACTTCGGCGGCGAGCACGGCAAACTTCGCGCGGGCTTCCGCCGGGTCGCGGAGGGCGCCGCCGACCTCGAAGCGGGCGAGCGCGGGCCGGAGGGCGGCCTGATCTTCGGACCCGGCGCGCGCGGCGACCGGGAGGATCGGGAGGAGGCGTGGTGGCATGCGCGAAGGCCCGGGCCCGGCTCAGGCCGCACGGGCCAGCAGGCGGCGCACGCCCTCGATGGGCGCTTCGGTGATGGGGGAGAGCGGCAGCGGCGTGCGCGGGGCGAGGGCGGCCAAAACCGTGGGATGGATCAGCAGCGCACCGCTGAGGCCGGTGGGAATCGTGTCGAGCGCCGTGCCGGGGAAAAGTTGCGCGGCGACGCGGTGGGCGAGGTCGAGCAGTTCGGTGGCCGACTCGACGAGGACTTGGTGCGCGGTCGCGTCACCCTCGGCGGCGAGACGGAGGATGGCGGGCGCGAGGGCGGCGATCACGCGGTTGGGCTCGGCGTGAGCATAAAAATAGCGGGTGACGGCGCGGGCGTCGGCGGCGTCGCCGAGTTGCGTGTGGTCGCGCACCGTCGGGCCGAGGCGCGACGCGGGGAGCCAGCCCTGGAGTTCGAGCAGAGCGCGGGAAATGGCGCGGCGCCCGAGTTCGTAGCCGCTGCCGGGATCGCCGAAACGCCAGCCCGTGCCGCCGGCATAATGAATCGTGCCGTCGGGCGCCCGCGCGGCCACGAAGGAACCGGTGCCGGCATGGAGCACGAGGCCGGGCGCGCCGTGCGTCGCGAGCTCGAGGGTCGGGAGCGAATCCGGGGCGGTCGTGACCCGGCCAAAATCGGTGAGCGCGGCGGCGAATTCCGCCCAGAAGCCCGGGGCACCGGCCATGAAGAGCAGCGTGCGTTGCCCGCTGCCCGGCGAAGCTGAAAGTTGAAGATGAAGGGGGAAGGCCGGGGCCGAGGTCAGCGCGACGAGGGCGTCGGTGACGATGCGGCGGGCCTGCTCGGGGCCGACGACGTTGGGGTTGCAGCCGGGGGCGAGGTGGCGCGCGACGATCGCCCCGGAATCATCGACGAGGATACATTCGGTCTTGGTGCCGCCGCCGTCGACGCCGATTTTGTAGGTCATGGAGACGGAATGGTGGACACAGAGATCACAGAGGAGACACGGAGGTCACAGAGCGGAAACGTGGATTGGCTCGGTGGACTCGGTGCAGCCTCCGGGTCCTCTGTGACGGAATCAGACTCACGCGAGCTGCTTGCTCAGGCGGTGTTTGTACTTGGCGCCGACGGCGCGGTTGTAATCGATGGCCCCGGGAATGTTCTGGCTGCGCAGGACGGGGATTTCGTGCTGGTTCGCTTTGAGCCACTCCATCGTCGAAAGCATGAGCCAATTCAGGAGCGAGCCGCCGATGAAGGTGCTCGTCGGACCGGTCGCGATGTCGGGCGTGAGGGCCATGATGGTGTCGCCGGGGACGCCGCCGTTATCGAGGGTGTAGTCACAGATCGCGTGGAGATTCTGGCCGCCGGGGTGCACGGTTTTCGCGGTGGTGGACATCGCGAGCGAGCAGAGGCCGACGACGATGCAGCCTTTTTTCTTGGCGTGCAGGGCGACTTCGATCGGCGAGGCGTTTTTGCCGGAGTTGGAAATTACGATGACGACCTCGCCGGCGCGGAGTTCGTATTGGCGGTCGTAGCGTTCGACGAGTTTCGTACCGTAGCCGACGAGGTTTTCGATGAAGCCGGCGGTGGGGTCGTTGATGGCCGTGATGCAGACGAGGCCGCCGGCGCGGCCGACGATTTCGCGGGCGATGATCTCGCTGTGGCCGGACCCGAAGGTGTGGATGACCTCGCCGCGGGCGACGGAGGCGCCGAGAATCGGGGCGAGCGCGGCAATGGTCGCGGCATTGTTCTCCCGGGCGGTCGCAAGGAGCGCGAGGCAGCGGTCGTAGTAGGCGGAGGACAGCGGGGACAGAGACATGGACGAGGGAATGAGGGAAGGAACGACGAAGGGAAAGCGGGAAACAGGCGTTGCGGCGCGCGGACCCGGGCCTAGCGTCGCGCCCATGATTCGCGGGATCGATCATTTGAACATCGTTGTGGCCGACATGGAGCGGGCGCTGGCGTTTTACGTCGGCGTGCTGGGCTTCACGAAAACCAAGGAGGCGCGCCTCGAGGGCGAGTGGATTGAACAGATCGTGGGGCTGCGCGGGGTGAAGGCCCACGCGGTGTTCATCGTGTCGCCGGGCGGGGAGCCGCGGATCGAGCTCCTGCAGTATCACACGCCGGTCGGGGTCGCCGCGCCGGAGAATTCGCGGGCGAATACCCTCGGGCTGCGGCATTTTGCGCTGCGCGTGGACAACATCGCGGCGATGACCGCGAAGCTGCGGGCGGCGGGCATCGCGGTGTGGGGTGAACCGACGCGCGTGCCCGAGGGCGTCGTGAAATTCGATTCCGGCAGCGGCGGGAAGACCCTGGTCTATTTTCTCGATCCGGACGGCGTGATCGTCGAGTGGGCCGAATACCGGTGAAGCCGCGGGCGGCCTATGCCCTCCGCGGCTCGTCCCCCCCCCGATCGTGTCCCTGCAGTTGGCGTGGCTGCCGCAGTTAGACGCGGCGGCGCGGTAGCAATCGCCGTGGGTCAGCCGGGCGCCGGCGGAGGTGCCGTCGATGCCGACGCGCGCCCGGTCCATTTCGGGCCGCGTCCGCGCCGCGGCCCGGATCCATCGCACGCGGTCGGGCCGCCCGGCGTCGCCGAGGTTCGGCCAGCCGGCGGCGCGAAACGTCTTCGCCCGGTGGCTCGGGCCGAGGCCGTCGATCTGGACGACGATCAACCCGGGTTCGGCCTGTTCCTGCGTGGCTGAAAACGCGCGGCACGCCTTCGGCCCAAACGCCCCGTACG
>CAJAYO010000871.1 GCA_903948415.1 uncultured Opitutia bacterium
CCCCGCTCACGTCCATGATCTCCCTATTTCCAAGTGCACGTATCTTTCGGCGTAGGCCGCCAGCTTGCTGGCGCTTTCGCGGGCCAGCAATGAGCGCGAGCAAGCTCGCGGCCTACGGGCCGGCCCAGTCCGGCTCACGTCCATGATCTCCCTATTTCCAAGTGCACGTATCTTTCGGCGTAGGCCGCCAGCTTGCTGGCGCTTTCGCGGGCCAGCTTGCTGGCGCTTTCGCGTGCCAGCAATGAGCGCGAGCAAGCTCGCGGCCTACGGGCTGGCCCTCGTGCTCTCACATTTCACCCCGGCAGTTACGGCAGCCAACACCGCCGCACCCGCTCCCAACACCGCCGCACCCGCCCCCAACACCGCCGCACCCGCCCCCCGGCCCGCCGCGCCCGCCTTCACCGGCAACATCGGCCCGCGCGGCGAGGACCTCCTTACCCTCGACAACGGCACCGTCAAAGTCGGCATCGACCGGGCCAAGGGCGCCGCGATCACCTGGCTCTCGTGGACCACGTATCCGAAAAACATGGTGAACTCCGCCGACCCGGGCCGCCTCATCCAGCAGTCCTACTACGCCGGCCTCCGCCTCGACCGCCGCGGCGAGGGCCAGAGCAAGGCGTGGAGCCCGTGGTCATGGAATCCCATTCAGGGCGGTGGCGTCGCCTCGTGGGCGCGCGTCACCGAATTCAAACGCCTCGATGGCTCCACGCTCTACGGCGAAACCATCCCGAACCTCTGGGACATGCCCAACGAGCCCGCCGCCGCGCTCATGCGCCAATGGACCGGCTTCGAGCCCGGCATGCCCGACGTCGTTCTCGTGCAGTGCGAATTTATCGCCCAACGCGCCGACGGCGACCGCTGGGGGCCCGCGAAACTTTCGCCGCAGGAGATCCCCGCGTGTTACTTCACGCGCAATTTCAACACGGTGAAAAGTTATCTCGGCGAGGGTCAATGGCGCCGCGAGTCCCAGCCCCCCGGTCCGCCGTGGGGCCGCACCCAACCGCCGCGCAACATCATGGCGGTGTTCGCGCCCTCCGGCCAAGGCGTCGCCCTCTTCAGTCCCACGGCGACGCAGCCCTGGAACTTCGGCCCGCATGGCGGTGGCGCCAGCGACGATCCTTCCGCCGGTCCATGCATGCATGTCGCGCCGATCGATCGGGTGAATCTCGGGCCGAAATCCACGTACCGCTATCGCTATTGGCTCGTCGTCGGCACCGAAGCGCAACTCGGCGCGCGACTCGACGAGCTGTTGAAGAAATATTCCGATGAACGCGCCTGGCTCTCGACTCCTTAGCTCCTTTCCTCGCGTGAAATTTGCCGTCCTCTTCGCCACGCTCGTGGCCGGAGGCCTCGCCGGGTGCGCGTTGGCGCCCTCCGGACGCGACGCGCCGCTCACCCCGGCGTCGGCCATCAATCCCGGCACACCGTGGCCCGCCACCGACGCCCTCGACCGCACCTTGCCCACCGCCACGCGATCGCCCGGCCTCCGCCCGAATCGCACGGTCGGGATTTTCTATTTCCTCTGGCACGAGCGGGCCATCAGCGACCCCGCCTTCAATATCGCCCGCATTCTGGCCAAAGATCCGGACATCCTGCGCAAGCCCGACTCTCCGCTCTGGGGCCCGGCGCGCACGCAGTATTACTGGGGCGAGCCGCTCTATGGCTATTACAACTCGATGGACCCTTGGGTGCTCCGCCGGCATGCCACGCTCCTCGCCGACGCCGGCATCGACACCGTCATTTTCGACACCACCAACCGCAGGACCTACCGCGACGTTTACCTGAAAATCGGCGAAGTCTGGTCGCAGATTCGCCGCGAAGGCGGCCGCACGCCGCAATTCTGTTTTATGGTCAACACGAAGGCCGGCGAGACCGCCGATGAACTCTTCAAAGACCTCTACCAACCCGGCCTCTACGCCGATCTCTGGTTCCGCTGGCAGGACAAGCCGCTCCTGCTCTGCGATCCGACGCTGGCCAGCTCCGAGGTGAAGCAGTTTTTCACTCTGCGCAAAGCCCACTGGCCCTTCACGCAGGTGAATACCCAAAACGCCTGGCACTGGGAAGCCACCTACCCGCAAGTCTACAGCTACGACACCGACCCGAAAGCCGCCGAACAGGTCAACGTTTCCGTCGCGCAAAACCTCCGCATCTCCGACGGCAAAGTCGTCAACATGAGCGACGGCGACGCCCGCGGCCGCAGCTTTCACGCCGGCCGGCGCGACGCCGCGCCCGATGCCGTCACCCAAGGCCACAATTTCGCCGAACAACTCCGCCGCGCCCAGGAACTTGATCCGCCGTTCATGATGATCACCGGCTGGAACGAGTGGACCGCCGGCAAGTTCAGCCGTCCGGGCAAGCCGGTCGTCTTCGTCGACCAATTCGACCAGGAGAACAGCCGCGACATCGAGCCCGTCACCGGACTCCACCACGACCACTACTACTATCAACTGGTCGACGGCGTCCGCCGCTACAAAGGCTACCCCGCCCTGCCCGCCGCCTCGTCCCCTAAAACCATCCACCTCGCCGGCGGTTTCTCACCATGGCGCGAGGTCGCCCCCGCGTTCACCGATCACGCCTTCGACGACGATCAGCGTGACTTCGGCCAAGGCGCCCGCCACTACGTTCGCACCAGCGGCCGCAACGATCTCACCGTCATGAAAGTCGCCCGCGATGCGACGCATGTTTATTTTTACGCCCAAACGCGCCGCCCGCTCACCCCGTCGACCGACGCGAACTGGATGATCCTCCTCCTCGACACCGACCAAAAACGGAGCACCGGCTGGGAAGGCTACGATTACATCGTCAATCGTTCCCGCGACGGCCGGGAGACGTGGCTCGAACGTAACACCGGCGGCTGGACGTGGGAGAAAGTCGCCAAACTTCCGCTCACCGTCTCGGGCCACGAACTCATGTTCGCGCTCCCTCGCGCCGCCCTCGGCCTGCCGGCCGGCGACACCCTCACCCTTGATTTCAAGTGGTGGGACAACCCGCAAAAGCCCGGCGACCTCATGGACGTCTACCTGAGTGGCGACGCCGCGCCCGACGGGCGTTTTAATTTCCGCTACTCGACCGCCCCGCTTGTCCCATGAAAAAAGCACTCCCCTTACGTCTCGCGCTGCTCCTCGGCGTGCCTGTTTCGGCGCTCTTCGCCGCCGATCCGAAGCCCAACATCGTCTTCGTCCTCGTCGACGATCAGCGCAACACCTCGCTCGGTTGCGCCGGCCATCCGCAGATCAAGACCCCCGTGATCGACCGCCTCGCCGCTCGCGGCGTGCGCTTCGAAAACGCCTTCACGCAGACGCCCATCTGCATGGCGAGTCGCGCGAACCTCTTCACGGGCCTGACGACCACCACCCACGGCTACCACGGCAATCCCAGCACGCCGGTGCGCAAAGAAGATTTGGCCACGAGCTTCCCCACCCTCCTCCGCCAATCCGGTTACCAGACCGGTTTCTACGGCAAACAGCACGTCCGGTGGGCCGAGGGCATTAACGGCATGACCACGATGTTCGACGAGCACGAGGTGCTGCATCGCAACCCCTACCTGAAGAAAATGCCCGATGGCACGACGCGCCACGTCGACGAAATCATCGGCGACCGCTCGGTGTCCTTTGTCACGGCGCAATCGGCGGCGAAACCGTTTTTCCTCTACCTGAGTTTCAACATCGCGCACGCCGAGGACAACGACCGCCGCCCGGGGCACCACTATCAATGGCCGGCGGCCGAAGACGGCCTCTTCGAGGACATCGAGCCGCTCCGCCCCGCTCTCGACGACCCCAAATATTACGACGCGACGCCAGAATTCCTGAAAACCACGATCAACCGCACGCGCTATTTCTGGGCCTACGACACGCCGGAAAAATACCGCGTCAACCTCCGCGCCCTCTACCGCATGCTCGCCGGCATGGACCGCATCGTCGGCCGCGTCATGACCGCCCTGCAAGAAAAAGGCTTCGCGAAAACACCGTCGTCATCTACTCCGCCGACAACGGCTACTACATGGGTGACCGCGGCTTTCAGGGCAAATGGTCGCACTACGATCAATCGCTCCACGTGCCGCTCATCGTCTATGATCCGCGGCTGAAGTCCGAGCTGCGCGGCCGCGTGTTGCAGGAAACCGCGCTCAATCTCGACATCCCCGCGACCATCCTCGACCTCGCGGCCATCCCCGTGCCCGCAAAATATCAGGGCGCCAGCCTCACGCCCCTGCTCGCCGGCGCACCGCCGAAAAACTGGCGCACCGACTTCTATGTCGAGCACCACGCCAACCCGGCACAAATCGCCACGTGGTTCGGCGTGCGCGACAGCCGCTACACCTACGCCAACTATTACCAGAACGGCGCCGAGCTACTCTACGACCGCGAGCGCGATCCCACCGAACTGACCAACGTCGCCACCGATCCCGCCTACGCGGCCACACTCGCGCAACTCCGGCAGCGCGGCCTCGACTACAAAACGCAGTACACCCGCCCGGGCGCCCCGCCGGCAAGCGACGCAGCGCCCGCGGGGACCAAAAAGAAGACCAAACCAACCGCCGGCAAAAGCTGATCGCACTTTGCCCAATCATCCTCTCGCGCTCCTCGCTTTCACGGTCGTCGTCGCCTTTCTGCCCTCTCGGTTGGCCGCCGCTCCCAAGGCCGCGCGCCCCAACGTCATCGTCATCCTCGCCGACGATCTCGGCTACTCCGATATCGGCTGCTACGGCAGCGAAATCCAAACACCGAATCTCGACCGCCTCGCCGCGGAGGGCGTGCGTTTCGCCCAGTTCTACAATTCAGCCAAGTGCGAGCCAACGCGCGCCTCGCTCATGAGCGGCCAGTATTGGCAGGATGTCGGTCTCGGCCTCAAGCAAGGCATCACGATGGGCCAGGCGATGCGCGGCGCGGGCTACGCGACCTTCGCCGTCGGCAAGTGGCACCTCGACGGCAATCCCGTCGACCGCGGCTTCGACCGCTATTTCGGCCACCTCAGCGGAGCGAGCGACTATTTCAAGGGCAACGCTTCGCACCGGCTCGACGACCAACCCTTCACGCCCCCCAAGGACGGCACCTTCTACACGACCGACGCCAACGCCGACTACGCAATCAAGTTCATTGCCGACTCGCGCACGGCGCACCCGGAGAAACCGTTCTTCCTGTATCTCGCGTTCAACGCGCCGCACGGCCCCATCCAAGCGTGGCCCGAGGATATCGCGAAATATCGCGGCCAATACCGCCTCGGCTGGGACAAAATCCGCGAGGCGCGCTACACGAAAATGCTCGCGCTCGGTCTTTTCCAGAACCCCGACGGTCTCTCGGCGCGCCCCGACACGATCCCGGCTTGGGACTCGCTCTCCGCGAAAGAAAAAGAGTTCGAAGACCTGCGCATGGCGATCTTCGCCGCCATGGTGGATCGTATGGACCAGGCCATCGGCCGCATCCTCGCGGTGCTAAAAGCCCAGGGTCAGGACCAAAACACGCTCATCCTGTTTCTCAGCGACAACGGCGGCAGCCCCTACGACCGCGGCCGGCGCGGCACCTTGCCCGAACCCGCGGCCGCCTGGGAATACGGCCTCGGCTGGGCGCACGTGAGCTGCGCGCCGTTCCGCCACTACAAGCGCAACCTGTTTGCCGGCGGTGCGACCACGCCGTTCATCGCGCACTGGCCGGCCGGCATCAAACCGCGCGGCACCATCACCACCCAGCGCGGGCACATCATCGACGTCATGGCCACGCTCATGGATGTCAGCGGCGCCACCTGGCCCGCCGCCTTCGCCGGCAAGCCGCTGGCCGCCCTCCCCGGCAAATCCCTGCGCCCGATCTTCGCGGGCGAAACCCGCACGCCCCACGAGGCGCTGTTTTTCCAGCTCATGGATCATCGCGCCGTGCTCGCCGGCGATTGGAAACTCGCGTCCGACTGGGGCCGCCCGTGGGCGTTGTTCAACGTGGCCAGCGACCCGACCGAGTTGCACAACCTCGCGGCCACCGATCCCCAACGGTCCGCGCAACTGCAGACGCTCTGGGAAAAATGGTGGTCCGACAAAAATCCCGGCCTCCTCCGGGCCGCCGGCACCGAACCCGTCTACCGCCGCCCCTTCGATGCCAACGAAGGCACTCAGGGCGGCAACGACGAGCCCGACCAGGCCGCACCAAAAGCCCGCAAGAAAAAGCTATGAGCGCCGTGCCCCCAAAAATCCGCGCCGCCCTGGGCCTCGCGCTCTTTTCCGTCGCACTTACCGGGGCCGCGTCCACGCGGCCCAACCTCCTCTTCATTCTCACCGAGGACCAGGGCGCGCATCTCAGCTTTCTCGGTACGCCGGGCCTGCAAACGCCGCACATGGATGCGCTGGCGCGCACCGGGGTGTATTTCGAACAGGCCTTCGTCGCCTATCCGGTGTGTTCCGCCTCGAAAGCCGCGATCTACACCGGCCTGCATAACCACACCAACGGTATCCTTAACAACACGCCCAATTTCCACAAGCCCGCCGCCCGACTGACTCCCGCCGAACGCAACCACCCGCTCTACGTCCGCAATCGGCTGCACCAAAATCTTCCGACCTTGGTCGAGCGCTTACACGCCGCCGGCTACTACCAGGGCGTCACCAGCAAGCTGCACGTCGCACCCAACGAAAAATTCCCCTACGACGAATACATCGGACCCACGAACCACCCCGTCGTGACCCGGTTCATCGCCCGCGCCAAACAAGCAGGAAAACCGTGGCATCTTTTCTTCAACATCAGCGCCTCGCACCGCCCGTATCCCAACAGCGACACGGTCAAAATCCGCGTCAACCCGGCGGACGTAAAACTGCCCGCATATCTGCCCGACACGCCGGTCGTGCGCCGGGACTGGGCCGAGTATCTCGCCGCAATCGAACGGACCGACGCCATCGTCGGCGAGGGTCTCGCCGCCCTCCGCGAGTCCGGCGACGACCCCAACACCGTTATCGTCTTCCTCGGCGATCACGGCCCCACCTTTCAGCACGGCAAAATGACGCTCTATGATCTCGGCCTGCGCACGCCGCTGATCGTCCGCGCGCCCGGTGCGAACAACGGCGTGCGCACCCATGCGCTCACCAGCTCCCTCGATCTCACCCCCACCGTGCTCGATCTGCTCGGCCTGGACCCGTTGCCGCGCGCGCACGGCGTCTCCCTCAAACCCGTCCTCCTCGGCACGCCCAACGCCAAAGGGCACGAGCACATTTTTGCGCAGATCTCCCACCGCGGCCCGCTGCCCAACGACGGCATGCAGGAGCGCAGCGTCTACGATGGCCGCTGGAAACTCATCTACCGCGAAAAGCTCACGCCCGCGTGGCGCCAGGTTCAGGCCGACAGCAAAGCATGGAAACTGTGGGGCAACCGCTCCTACGACGAAACCGTGAAACACCAAGACCGATTCCCCGAGCAATACCGCATCCTCGCCGAGATGGACCCCCAGAGCCTCGGCGGCAAAGTCCCGCCGCTCGAACTCTACGACCTTCGCTCCGATCCCGATGAGATGGAAAACCTGGTGGGGGCACCGCAGCACCGCCACGAACTCAACCGGCTCTACTCTGCCCTGCGCCAATGGGTGAAGGACACGGCCGATCCCGCCGTCGCTCCACCCGGCACTCCACCCCACTCCTGAATTCCAGCCAACACCGGTATGCAACTCCGCCTGATTGCCTCCCTCCTGTGCGCGCTGCTGGGTCCGACCCAGGCTTGGTCTGCGACCAACTCAACGCCCAAGCCGAACATCATCGTCATCCTCACCGACGATCTTGGCTACGCCGACCTTGGTGTGCAGGGCCAGGAGCACCACGTGCGCACGCCCAACCTCGATCGCTTCGGCGCCGAAGGCATGCGTTTCACCTCCGGCTATATCACCGCGCCCCAGTGTTCGCCCTCGCGGGTCGGACTCATCACCGGACGTTACCAACAACGCATGGGCATCGACACGATTCCGGACCTGCCGCTGCCCCTCGCAGCGGTCACGATTGCCGAACGCCTGAAACCGGCCGGCTACACCAGTGGCCAGATCGGCAAATGGCATCTCGAGCCCAACCCGCTCTGCCTGAAGTGGGCCGCCACCAACCTCCCCGACGCAAAGCCCAATGCCGCCAAACGCGTCGCCATTCCCGAGGCCCAGCGCCAGCGATTCATGCCGAAAGCGCAGGGCTTCGACGATTACTTCACGGGCGAGATCAACCAGTATTTCGCCAACTTCGATCTGACCGGCGCCGCCGTCGCCCCCGAGTGGCGCAAAGACAACCGCTTCCGCGTCGACGTGCAGACCGACGCCGCCCTTGCGTTCCTCCAACGCAATCACGCGAAGCCATTCTTTCTCTACCTGAACTATTTTGCCCCGCACACGCCGCTCGAGTTGCCACCGGCCTACGCCGCGCAGTTCCCGACCGATCTGCCGCTCCGCCGTCGCGCCGCGCTCGCGATGATCGCCGGTATCGACAGCGGCGTGGGCCGCATCCTCGCCGCGCTCCGCAGCCACGGTATCGACCAAAACACCCTCGTGTTCTTCACGAGCGACAATGGCGCGCCCATCCACACGCGGCGCGACTCCCCGCTCGACGCCGACATGGGCGGCTGGGACGGGTCTTTGAATACTCCCCTCGTCGGCGAAAAAGGCATGTTGTCCGAAGGCGGCATCCGCGTGCCGATGCTCGCGCGCTGGCCCGGAAAATTGCCCGCGGGAAAAATCTTCGACCACCCCGTCTCGTCGCTCGATTTCGCCGCCACCGCCGACGCCCTCGCCGGCCTGCCGCGCGACCCGCAACTCGACGGCGTCGATCTCACGCCACACCTCACCGGCGCAAATTCCGCCGCGCCCCACGACGCGCTCTACTGGCGCTTCTGGTCGCAGGCGGCGATTCGCGAAGGCCGGTGGAAACTGCTCTACAAATCCGGCGAGCCCGACCGCCTGTTCGACCTCGCCACCGATGAACACGAGCGCCGCGACCTCGCCTCCGCCCACCCGGACCGCGTCGCGATCCTCCGTCGAAAACTCGCCGCGTGGACCGATCAACTCCAGCCCGCCGGCCTTCCCTCCGACAAACACAACAAAGGAGAGCGCGTCTGGTATCGCGAATATTTCCCACCCACCGTGAAGCCACCCACCCCATGAATAAAACCGCACCGTCCCTCATCCTGAGCAGCCTGCTGGCCGCGACCAGCGGTTTCCCGCTGTTCGCCCAAATCGCCCCTCCCACGACGACCGCTCCGACCAAGGAGGAAGCCGTTCTCCTCACCCCGTTCGAAGTCACCTCCGCCAAAGACACCGGCTATTCCGCCGCCGAGACACTCTCGGGCACGCGCCTCAAGACGCGCATCGAGGACACCGGCGTCGCCGAGACGATCATCACCCCCGACTTCATGCGCGACCTTGGCCTCACCTCGCTCGACGAGGTCTTCAAGTTCGTCCCCAACACCGGCACCGACGATCCGCAGCTCGGCACCACCGCCGGCAACAGCAGCCTGTTCTCCAGCGTAGCCTACACGTCGCGCGGATTCTCCGTCGCGAGCTCCCAGCGCGATTTCCTCCCGACCACCGCGCCGGCCGACATCTACAACACCGAGCGTATCAGCTTCACGCGCGGCCCGAACGCCATTCTCTACGGCCTCGGCAATCCCGGCGGCATCTCAAACGCCGTTTCGCAGCGCGCCAATCTCAACCGCCCGAGCTACGAACTCGACCTCAAGCTCGATTCCAACTCCGGTTTTCGCACCAGCGCCAATGCGAATTTTCCGCTCCTCAAAAACAAACTCGGCCTCCGCCTCGCGCGCCTCGACGACGATCGCGGCTCGCACCTCAAGCCGGATGAGAATCTCCACCGCCGCACCTATGCCGCGCTGCGGTTTCAACCGTGGAAAACGACTCTCGTCGACGCCAGCTTCGAAGACGGCGACCAGCGTCGCCGCGCGCTCGCCCGCGGCTTCACCTACTCCGATGCCTTCAGCTCGTGGACGACGCTGCCCGCCGCCAGCCGGCCTGCGGTGACGACCGCCGGTTCGGTCCTCGCAAGTTCCCCCATCCCCGGCCTCGAACAATTGAGCGGCAGCAACACCATCTTCATCATCGACGGCGCCACGCCCACCATCGCCCCGATGAATTGGTTCCGCATGGGCAAGACCCGGATCACCACGCCCGCCCTCGGCGGCAGCATCCACGGCGTCACCGGTCGCGAAGGCTTCGCGCTCCCGTTCCCGGTCGAGAGCAACCTCATGGGCTACTCCGACGGCACGCAGGTCGACTTCCGCGCCTTCACCGCCTCGCTCCAGCAAAACGTCCTGCCGAATCTCGATTTCGAACTCACCTACAACCGCCAGTTCAGCGACCGCTTCGCCGACTACTCCAAACCCGCCGCGACGGACACCCTGCAAGTTGACCCGAACGCCGTGCTCCCCAGCGGCGCCCCAAATCCCAACTACGGCAAATATTACTACGACGCCGGCGGCGGCCCCGGCGTGATCTTCTTCCAGAAAAACAGCCTGGAGATAGCCCGCGCCACCGTGTCCTACGAACTCGATTCCAAGCACTATTTCCCGCGCTTCGGCCGCTGGTTCGGTCGTCACCGTTTCGCCGGACTCGTCGAGCAGCAGAAAAGTCCCTCCACCGGCGTGAACAACGCCACGTTCCGCAACCTCACGCCGCTCAAGACCAACGTCCCGGGCCCCGCCTCGACGTGGTCCGCCGCCCCCGGCGCCGCCAACAACCTGATGCAATATCGGTTCTATTTCGATCCCGCCACCGGCGTAAACTTCATGCCCAGCCTGTGGGACAAATATCCGCGTCTCGCCAGCAGCGACAACCTCGCCGCCCTCCAGGCGACCTTGCCCTCCGAGGCCAACGGCGTGACCCCCGGCTTCGCCAATGGCGGCCCGCCCGTGCTTCGTTACACCCGCGTCGACACCCGCATCTTCGCGATGCACAACTACTGGCTCGACGAGCGCGTGATCACGCTCTTCGGCTGGCGCAAGGACGAGCGCACCCTCTACAGCCGCAGCCTGCCCATCGACCCGGTCTCCGCCCTCTACCCCGATCCCGTCCCCTACAACGCGCGCGACGGCGTGAATGTCAAAACCGTCCAGCCCGCCAACACGTTCTCCCGAGGCGTCGTCGTGGTCGCCACCCGGTGGCTCCGTTTTTTCTACAACGAGTCCAGCAGCTTCGTGCTCCAGGATGCTTCTGCGAGCGATCTCTACAGCAATCCGATCGACAATGCCCAGGGCAAGGGTACCGAGACCGGCGCTCGGGTCGCGCTCTTCGGCGGAAAAGTGCAAGCCTCCGTCAGTCGTTGGAAAACCGATATGCAGGGGCAGGCGGTCGCGACGATCCGCAACCAACTCGGCAATTTCAATTTCACCAACGCCACCAACACGCTCTGGAACACCGCCAACGCGCTCTCCGGCGACATCAAATACATCCAGCCGCCGTATCGCCCTGCCCAGGCCTTCACCGACTATCAGGACTACGTCGCCCAGGGCTACGAATTTTCCCTGACCGCCAATCCCACCGCCAACTGGCGGGTCAGCGTCAACGCCGGTGCGCAGGAAAATCAACAAAGCAACATCGGGCCGGTCCTGAAAAAATACTGGGCCGAGTATGAACCTCTCTTCCGCGCCTTCCCGGGCCGCGACCTCAACGGCAACGGCGTCATCGACGCCACGCTCCCCGCCACCCCGCAGGCGCAGATTGAAAAATTCCTCGACCGCACCGGCGGCGCTGAAGCCGGCCCCGCCGGCACCATTGCCGCCCTGCTCGATGCCTACGGCGCCGGCATCGGCCGCATCGCCGCCCTGAGCGGCGTCTCGACCACGAGCATCCCCAAATACACCGCCAACTTTGTGACGAATTATCGTTTCTCCGAGGGCGCGATAAAGGGCGTCGGCGTGGGCAGCAGCCTGAATTTCCGCAGTGCGCGCACCATCGGCTATCTCGCCACCAGCGCGGGCCTCTCCCGGCCCGACGCGCCGATCAAGGGCGCCACCAATTGGGAAACCGGCCTCTGGATCTCCTACGGCCGCACGATCAAACTCGCGGCGCCGCGCCCGATCCGTTGGCGCGTGCAACTCAACGTCCGCAATGTCCTCGGCGACCGCGACCTCGAGCCCATCACCGGCGTCGACGATGGCGCCGGCCAAGGTGTCGCCATCCGCTGGCGCGTGCCTGAGCCCCGCACCTTCGTCCTCAGCAACACGCTGGAGTTTTAACCCGGTCTCCGCGCCCGGCCAACCTCCGGGAGCGCAGGGCGACCTTCCTCGCCCGGCCCTTCCGCGGGACTATCGGTCGCGGGACCGCCCGAGCCGGGCGACGGACCCTTCGCCGCCCAGCCCCTGGATCGTCGCAGGGTCCGTGCGCGCCTCACGCCGCGCCGATTGCCTTCCGTGATCCGCCCCTGCCCCGGCATTCGGGCCGGGCCCTCTCTTCCGTCCCAGAATAAAACCGATTTCTTCGTCTCGCGGCTCGCCCGTGCGGTGCTTTCCGTCTCCGCGCCGTTCGCCGGTATCGTCGCCGCCGCCGAAACGACCTGGCGCCCCTTCCCCGAGAAAATGATGACCGCGTGGGGCTGCGGTGTGCAGCCCGACAACGCGTGGCGCGAGTATCCGTGCCCGCAGTTCGAGCGCGCCGACGGGCAAAACCGCGACGGACTCTGGGACTACGCCATCAGCGCAAAAGACGCGGCCGTGCCCGCGATGGGGTCCGGCAAAATCCTCGTCCCCTCCGCGGTCGAGTCCACGCTCTCGGGTGTGGGGCAGTTGCTCGCCCCCGACCAGGCCCTCTGGGATCGCCGGACACTCCGGCGCGGCCCCAAGGCCGGCCATCGCACGCTGCTGAACCTCTAAGCGGTCGACTACTACTGCACCGTCTGGGTCAACGGCCAGTCCGTCAGCGAACACATCGGCGGCAACACGCCATTCTCCTTCGACATCCCGGCGGCGCTCAAGTCCGTCGACGACGAAAGCGTCGTGCGCGCCATCGACGCCACCGGCGGGACGCAGTGTCTGCGCTGACTTGGCGCGGAAATCACCCGCTGACCTTCACAACCCAACGCATTTCCTCCGCCGTGAATGGCAACCGCCCCGGCACCGTCCCTTCAAGGAAGACATCCTTGCTCTCCGCTTCGCACGCGGTGCGGCCACGCTTGCTTCCTGCGCCGCCGCCACACCGACCAAACGCGTTGGAGCCGGAGATGAGCGTGAAGCGTTTGCTGATGTCGGAGGTGTCGAGCGGGACGTTGGTCTCGAAGAAATCGTGGGTGTTGTTCGAGCGACTGAGTCCGCGGGTGCGTCTGCCGTAAGCGGACGAAAAGACGCTGTTGGGGTTCGCGTCCGTGCCGGGCTAAAAATTCTCGTCGTTGGATTCGCTGTTCATCGGGTAGCGCAGGCCTCGTCGAGCGTCCGCGCACCGATGTCTGCGCGGAACTCGGGGGGCCTCACGTCGATCTGCGACGCCACGTCGCGGAGTTCGCTCTTCAGACGCGTGCCGCCGAGGGTGCTCGTGGCGGCCTAGCCGGTGTCGGAATGGGTGCTGACCGTAAAGGGGCCGAGGACGAGCGCCTCCTCCGGCGCGGTGGTTTGGGCGGCTGGTTTCGCAGCAGGCGCAGCCGTGGCGACCTGGGCGCGCGGCCCTATACTCGCCAACGCGGCGATGCACAGCAGGCCGGTGAGCCTGCGAACGTATGAAGGGAGGGACGCAGGCGGAAGATGCGGTGGGTCATGGGGCGGGCACGAAGTTGGAACGAAACGTGGTCACGGCGAGCGCTTCTTTTGCGCTGGGCCGACCGCGAGGTCCGTCACCGGCTCGCCGCGCAGCAGCGGTTGGCCGAAGACCGTTTGGGTGTCGCCCTGCTGTTTCATCCAGCCCTCGAGTTCGCTGCGCAGCTCGGTGAGGCGGGAGGCGTGGCGCGGATCGGCGGCGAGGTTGCGCAGCTCAAAGGGGTCGGCGGCCAGATCATAGAGCTCCTCGGCGGGATGCTCGATGAAGCGTTTCACGACGGCGGCGGCCGAGGGGTTGGTTTTTGCGGCGGCCAGCCACGTGCCCCAAAAAAGCGGGCGGTGGGGTCCGACGGAGCGGGACATGTGCGTGTGGTATTGAAACTCGGGGTGGAGGTTGCGGATGTATTTCCAGTCGCGGGTCCGCACGCTGCGGATCGGGTAGACGTTGAAATTGCCGTCGCCGCTGTGCGTGGTGAAGACGCGGTCGCGGTGCTTGGCTGTCGTGCCGCGGAGCACGCCGGCGAAGGATTTCCCGTCGAGGCCGTCGGGCACTTTCCCGCCGGCGAGCTCGATGAACGTCGGCAGCAGGTCGGGCCAGCTCACCATCGCCTCGCTGGTCGTGGCGGGCTTGAGGTGACCCGGCCATGCCAGAATGAGCGGCACGCGGATGCCGGCGTCGTAGAGCGACCACTTGGCGAACGGCCATGCGGCGCCGTGATCTGCCGTGTAGATGAACAGCGTGTCGCCGGAAAGTTTCTCACGGGCCAGCGCACGGACTTCACCGAGGAGCGTGTCGGCTTTGGTCACATCGGTCAGATAGCGGGCGCGCTCCGCGCGGGCCGTGGCATCGTCAAAGTGCGTCGGCGGGATCTGCACCGCGGCGGGGGCGTAAGTAGGCTCGGTGCTCCAGACCGTGTGCGGATGACGCGTGCCGACGAAAAGACAGAGCGGTTTGGCGGGGTCGCGGGTCGCGAGAAATTTCGCGACGGCCGCCGTGTCCTCGAAGCCTTGGTTGGGACCCGTGACGGAATCGAAGCCGTGGTTCTTCGCGTAGTCGGTGTGCGCGACTTTCCCGATCGCTACGACCTCGTAGCCGAGGGCGCGGAGGGCGGGCGGCAGCGAGGCGACACCGGGATGCTTGGGTTTGTGATTGGGTTCGGCGCCGTTGCGCGCGGGCCAGAGGCCGGTGAGCAGCGCGGTGCGGCTCGGACCGCACGCCGGGGACGCGACGAACGCGTGCGTAAACTTCAGCCCGTCGGCCGCGAGCTTCGCCATGTGCGGGGTGCGCACCTCGGTGGAGCCGTAGGCCTGGGCGTCGAGCTGGCTGTGGTCGTCGGAGATGAAGACGACGATGTTGGGTCGGGCCGGCGTGGTCGCGCCAAGGGCGGCCGCGAGCGTTGCGACCAACGCGACCAACGGCGCCGTGAACGAAAGGGCACGACCGAATTTGCGGGGACAAATCATAGGAGGGGTCCGAACATTGACGACGCAGCCGGGGTGGAAGTCCAGCGAACCCGGCGCGAAACGCTGCTCCTGGCTATGGTCCGGTCGGCCAATGTCCCAGGCGAGGTGGTCGTCGGCTTTTTCCCGTCGCCGCGATTGCCGGGCTTCCCGCCCACGTTGACGGAGCAGGCAGCGGGATGGGTGAAAGTTGACCCGATGAATAAAGGCGACTGCGGCCGGACATCCGACTGCCCCGGTTACGCCAGCACGCCCTTGACCACTTCCCCGTGGACGTCGGTGAGCCGGTAGTCGCGGCCTTGGAAACGATAGGTGAGACGCGTGTGGTCGAGGCCGAGCAGATGCAGCGCGGTGGCGTTGAGGTCGTGGACGTGCACCGGGTCCTTGACGATGTTATAGCTGAAGTCGTCGGTCTCACCGAGGACGTGACCGCGTTTCACTCCCGCGCCCGCCATCCAGATGCTGAAGCAGCGCGGGTGGTGGTCGCGGCCGTAGTTGTCCTTGGTGAGCGTGCCCTGCGAATACACCGTGCGGCCAAATTCGCCGCCCC
Source organism: uncultured Opitutia bacterium (assembly GCA_903948415.1). Taxonomy (GTDB): domain Bacteria; phylum Verrucomicrobiota; class Verrucomicrobiia; order Opitutales; family Opitutaceae; genus GAS368. Next base: position 15,700 of record CAJAYO010000871.1, read on the forward strand.
AGATCACGAGGGTGTCGTCGAGCAGCCCGCGTTCCTTTAGCTCAGCCAGCAACGCGGCGGTCGGCTGATCGGTGTCATAGCATTGGCTCCTGATTCCGCTCGGCAGGTTGTTGTGCTGGTCCCAGCCGCGGTGGTACAGCTGGATGAAACGCACGCCGCGCTCCGCCAGCCGGCGCGCGAGGATGCAGTTGGCCGCATACGTGCCGGGCTTTTGCGACTCGGGCCCGTAGCGCTCGAAAATGTCCGCCGGTTCCTTCGACAAATCGGCGAGCTCCGGCACCGCCGCCTGCATCCGGAAGGCCATTTCATATTGGTCGATGCGCGCCTGCGTCTCGGGGTCCTGATACGCGGCCAGCGTCAGGCGGTTCAACGCCGCGGTGTCGTCGAGCATCGCCCGGCGGCGCGCGGGCGTGATGCCCGGCGGATTCGAGAGGAACAACACCGGATCCCGGCCCGAACTGAACCGCACGCCCTGATGACGCGACGGCAGGAAACCGGAACTCCACATGCGTTCGTGCAGCGGCTGGGCGTTGGTCGGGCCGCTGGGCCGCGAGATCATCGCCACGAACGCAGGCAGGTCGGCATTTTCGGAACCGAGCCCGTAGGCCACCCAGGAGCCAAACGCGGGCCGCCCGCCAATCTGCGCCCCCGTTTGCAGCAGCGTCATCGCCGGGTCGTGATTGATCGCCTCGGTGTGCAGCGAGCGGATCACGCAGATCTCATCCGCGAACTTCGCCGTGTGCGGCAGCAGTTCGCTCAGCCAAAGTCCCGACTTTCCGTGCTGCTGAAACTTGAAGACCGACGGCGCGATCGGAAAACGCTTTTGGCCGGATGTCATGCCCGTCAGCCGCTGTCCATCCCGAATCGAGTTGGGTAAATCCAGATCATACTGCGCGGCCAGGCCCGGTTTGGGATCGAATAAATCCAACTGCGACGGCGCACCCGCCTGGGTGAGCCAGATGACGCGCCGCGCCTTGGGGGCAAAGTGCGGCGCGGACGCGGCGGCGAACAACCGGGGGTTGAGCAACGACGCGAGCGCCGCGGCCCCGAGGCCCGCGCTCGCGCGTCCGAGGAAGTGACGACGGGAAATTCCGGGATGAATGATTTCGGCGTTCATTGGTTCAATCCTTCATGATGACGGCGTCGAGATTGAGCAGCGTGCTCGCGACG
>CAJAYO010000872.1 GCA_903948415.1 uncultured Opitutia bacterium
GCCTGACCTTGGGGAACAGCGTGGTGACCGTCGGTGATGTGGATCATGCCCAGCTGACGGTGCGGGTGACGGTGGGCCGTGGCACCGTGACGTTGGCGACGTTGGCCGGACTGACCTTCACGGAAGGCGATGGAACGGCGGATGGCGCGATGACCTTGGCGGGCACGACGGCCGACCTCAACGCGGCGCTCAATGGGCTGCGCTTCGATCCGGTGGAAAACCAGGCGGGTCTGACGACCCTGACCGTCGTGGCGACCGATGCGGCCGGTTTGACCGGGACCGCGGTGATTTCGTTGACCGTGCTCGACTCGCATGCGTCGCGGGTGCTGGACGTGGCGGCCGTGACGGCGGCGGGTCACTACAAGGCCGGCGCGGTGGTTGAGCTCTCGGTCACGTTCACTGAGCCGGTGACCGTGGTCACCACCGGTGGCGCGCCGACGTTGCGCGTGGAGACCGGAGCGGTGGATCGCGCGGCGGCCTATGGGCGCGGCAGCGGGACGGCGACGCTGGTCTTCCAGTACACCGTCCAGGCGGGCGACACGTCGGAAGATCTCAACCATGCGGCGACGAATGCGCTGGAATTGAACGGGGGCACGGTGACGGACACGGCGGGCAATGCGGCGACGTTGACCCTGCCGGCCATCGCCGCAGGCACGGTCGGCGCGTTGGCGACGAATGCCGAGCTCGTGGTGGATACGCTGGCGCCGACGGTCACGATCGGGGCTCCGTCCACGGGGAAGACGGACAGCGGTCCGGTGAGCTTCACGGTGACGTATGCGGACAGCCACGCGGTGACGAGCACGCTGACGGCCGCCGATGTGACGGTGACGGCGACGGGCAATGCGGCGGCCGGCCGCGTCACGGTGGCGGGGACCGGCGTGACGCGCACGGTGACGATTTCCGAGACGACGGGGGATGGGGATATGGCGATCGCGTTGGCGGCGGGTACGGCGCGGGATGTGGCGGGCAATCTGGCGCCGGCGGCGGGGCCGAGTGCGACCTTCCTGGTGGAAAACATTTTGCCGGCCGCGATTGTGACGCAGCCGGTGGCGGTGGCCGCGGCGCAAGGCAGCTTGGCGATGCTGTCGGTCAAGGTCTCGGGCCGGCCGACGCCGACGTTGCAGTGGCGCAAGGGCGGCGTGCCGATTGGCGGAGCGACGCAGGCGGTGCTGGCGCTGCACGGGGTCATCCCGGCGGATGCCGGGTCCTATGACGTGGTGGCGACGAACGTGGTGGGGCCGGTGGTCTCGGCCGCCGTCAATGTGACGGTGACGGCGAAGCCCGGCGACCTCTTCGGCATGGGCCTTTCGCAATATGACTCCCTGGGGGATTTGTCGGCGCTGGGCCATTGGACCTCGTCGCCGTTGGCCCTGTGGCCGGGCAGCGGGCTTGAGCCGTTGATCGCGGTGGCGGCGACGGCCAGCCATTCGCTGATTCTGACCGCGGACGGCAAGGTGTACGGGCTGGGCTACAATTTCCGGTCGGCGCTCGGGGTGGCGTCGAACCAGCTGAGCTATCCGGTGCCGCAAGTGATTATGGGCGACGTGCGGATGGTCGCGGTGGCGGACGACAACAGCTATTTCCTGCGGCGCGACGGCACCCTCTGGGGCACCGGCTCGACGCAAGGCGGGATGTTGGGCGAATACTATCCGGGGGCGGGTTCGGTGGTGCCGTTCCCGCTCGTGCCGGGGGTGAACACGATTACGGCGGTCTGGGCGGCCGGATCCGCCGGCCGGGGCGGTTGTCTTTTCCTGACGCGGGAAGGCGACTTGTTCCTGCTCGGCGGGCCCGCGGACTATCAACCGCGGAAGCTGGCCTCGGGGGTGATCGATGCGGCCCAAGGGGCGGGCTTTACGCTCTGGGTGCAGGCGGATGGTTCGCTGTGGTCCTATGGCCAGAACGATTTCGGCCAATTGGGCAACGGCACGACGGTCGCAGCGTTGGCGCCCGCTCCGGTGCTTATGAGCGGCGTGAGCCGGGTCGTGGCGGGGCAGAGTTCCGCGTTTTTCCTCAAGCAGGACGGCAGCCTCTGGGCGATGGGGCGCAATACGTTTGGCCAGCTGGGCGTGGGTTCGACGATCTCCGCGGCGACCCCCCTCCTGGTGATGACCGGCGTTCGCGACGTCGGGTTGGGCCAACGGCATTCGGTGGTGTTGAAGACCGACGGCACGGTTTGGGCCATGGGCAACAACTACTATGGGCAGCTGGGCGACGGCTCGACGGTCCAGCGGACCGTGCCGGTGTGGATCGCGGACCACGCGACGGCGATTGCCGCCGGCGATTACTTTAGCCTGTATTTGGCGGCCACGGCGCCGCAGATCCAGCAAGGGCCGGTGGCGCGCGGCGCGGTGGTGGGCGAAAACGTGGTGCTGAGCGTGGTGGCGACCGGGACGCCTGCGTTGAGTTATGTCTGGTTGAAGGACGGCGCGCCGGTGGTCGGGGCGACGGCGTCGACGTTGACGCTGCCGAGCGTCGCGGTCGCCGCGGGCGGCAGCTACCAAGTCAGCGTGAGCAATACGGCCGGTACGGTCACGAGCGGGGCCGCCCTGGTGAGCGTCACGCCGGTGCCGCAGCCGCCGACGATCACGGTCCAGCCGATCAGTCGCGTCGTGCCCACCGGGACCGACGTGAAATTTGCGGTGGAAGTGACCGGTTCGGCGCCGTTGCGCTACCAATGGCGCAAGGGTGGGGTGGCGATCGCCGGGGCGACGGACGTCAGTCTGACGCTGCGGGCGGTCCAGTTCGCCAGTGTGGGCGCCTACGATCTGGTCGTGAGCAACGCGGTGGGCAACACCACCTCCGCCCCGGCGACGCTGGCGCTGACCAGCGTATTGCCGCCCGAAATCACGGTGGAGCCGGTCTCCCGTTCGGCCAACCCCGGTGCGCCGGTGGTGTTTGCCGTGACGGCGAAGGGCACCGACCTGGTTTACCAATGGCGGCGCAACGGAGTGGCTCTGCCGGGCCAGACGGGAACCTCGCTGACTTTTGGGGCGGTGCAAATGACCGATGCCGGGGTGTACACCGTCGTGGTGTCGAACCTCGGGGGCAGCGTGACCTCGGCGCCGGCGACGTTGACGGTGGATGCGGTGCTCGGGTCGATGAAATTGGTGGAGGCGCCGGTGGTGTTTTCGGGCGGGGGCACCCTGACGTTGGAGCTGCGCTCGGACTTCAGTGGCGCGGCCCCGCAGCAGCTCGGCTGGTCGCTGATTTTGCCCGTGGGCTTCTCGTATCTCGGCGGGCAGGATGAGCCGAGTGTTAAGCCGCAGGCCGGGGCGACGGGCACGCTGGAGTGGGCGCATGCGACGATTCCGGCCAGTGGGTCGGTGTTCCAGGTGCGGCTGGCGTACGTGGCAGGCTTGGGCGGCGCGCAATCGATCTATGCCACCCTGCTTTACCGCACCAGTGCCGTGCTCTCGACGGTTACCTTCCCGGCGCTCGTGTTGGCGCGGGTGGATTCGCCGACGATTCTGCGGCAACCGGCCGGTCTGACCTTGGCGTCCGGCGCGTCGAACGTGCTCAGTGTGGTCGCGCAGGGCGGCAATCTGGCCTACCAGTGGTACCTGAACAATCAGGCCATCAGCGGCGCCACGCTGGCCACGCTGCCCCTGCGCAACGTGACTCTGGTCGACGGGGGCAATTACAAGGTGCGGGTGAGCAATGCGGTGACCGTCGTGGAGTCCACGGTGGCGCGGGTGACCGTCTTCGAGGTGGAGGCGACGCAGGCGCTGGTGGGCATCGGCTATGTGGACGGGCAGACTTTGCAGCTGGTTAACACGATCACCTTCAGCGGGGGGGATGCCACGATGGGCTGGCAGACCTTGCTGCCGGCCGGGTGGAGTTTTGCGGGCAGCGCGGGCGACGACGGGGATGTCAGGCCAACGGTCGGAGGGACCGATTTGCTCGAATGGGCGTGGACGTCCTTCCCGGTCAGTCCGGTGCGCTTTACGGTGACGGTGAACGTGCCGGCCGGCGCGACCGGGGCCCAGGAGATTGCGTCGTTGGTGAGCTTTGTCCGTTCGGGGGCGTCGGCGCAGATGCTGGCGAAGCCGGATCCGTTGATCGCGCTGCCGGTGGGCTGGCATTCCGCCGATATGAACCGGGACAGCCGGATCAGCCTGCTGGAGCTGCTGCGCGTGATTGAGCTCTACAACACCCGCAATGGCACGAACCGCACGGGGGCCTATGCGGTGAACGCCGCGGGAGAGGACGGCTTTGCGCCCGCCTTCGAGCGCGGGGTGGGGCAGAGTGCGGTCCTGACCGCTTACCACAGCGCAGATTCCAA
>CAJAYO010000873.1 GCA_903948415.1 uncultured Opitutia bacterium
GGCAATTTCGTGCTGCGCGGCTTTACCTCGAACAACCAACTGCGCGACGGATTTTTCCGCCTCGGCCGCTACGGTTCCAGCAACATCGACCGCATTGAGATCATCAAGGGCTCCAACGCGGCGATCTACGGCCGGTCCTCGCCGGGCGGCATGATGAACATGATTTCCAAGGCCCCCAAGTCCGCGGCCAATCAGAAACTGTCCTTCAACTACGGCGACTATGGCACCCAGCGCGTGACCTTCGAGGGCACCGGCCCCCTCCTCACGAGCCGGTTCGGCCAGACCAATTACCTCCTGACGGCGAGCTACTATCAGCGCGATTTCGGGGCGGATTGGACCTTGGCCCGCAACGAGGAATATTTCCTCGCCCTTGATCATGTCTTCAAGAACGGCGCGAAGTTCACGCTCATGGCCGAGCATTTTAAGCAGCAGCGCAACTCTCCGCTGAGTGGAGCGCCGGTCATCATCGACAAGAAAGGCACCGGAACCACCGCGACGATCGATGCGGACGACGTGGCCATCGGCTACGCCCACAATCTCGCGACCAACAGTACCTACGGGCCCAACAGCCGCCTGAACCGCGACAACACCTCGGTCACGGGCACGCTGGAGAAAAAGCTCAGCGACATCTTCAGCCTCCGCGCCTCCGGCAACGTCTATTCGGCCGGGCGTGATGACTACAATCAGAACACCAACTGGGGCACCATTCTCATCAACAAGTCCAACACCGTGCCGCCCTTTTCCCAGCGCGGGGCCACGCCCAATTGGGGCCGGATCTTTGAGGACGGCGGTTCCTTTCAGGGCGACCTGCTCGCCCACTATTGGACCAACGGCCGCAAGCTCGAGCATCGCACGCTGCTCACCTTCGACTTCAACGACTACTATCGGTGGGATCCGACCATCAGCTACGCCGGCGCCACGCATCCGGACATCGTCGCGTGGAATTTGGCCCGCAGCGTCACGGTCGATGCCAATTTCAATCCGGTCGGGCCCATCGGATATTTTACGAAGAGCCCCGATCCGGTGAACGGCTTTGTGTCCACGCGAAAGATGAAGCGCCGCATTTCCGTGATGGGTGGCCTGCTGCGCCACCAGACCTCCTTCCTGAATGGCCGCCTGCTGGGTTTCACCGGCGCCCGCTTCGATTCCATCCGCTATCGCCACCGCGATTTCCTGACCGCCGCGTCCTCCTTTGCGCCGTTCGTTCCCGGCTACCAAGTCGGAGATCAAATCAATAAAACGATCACCTCCTTCAACCCGAATCTCGGCGCCAACTTTAAGCTCAAGGAAAACTTCCGCGTCTACGCCAGCTACAGCCAGAGCTTCTTTCAATCTCAGGGCGACAACCCCATCGAGATCGCCAATCCGAGCTACAAGCCGGAAACGGCCGATGGTTGGGACTATGGTTTCAAGGGGTCCTTTTTCAGCGACCGCCTGACCTACACGCTCAGCGGGTTCTACATCAATCGGCAAAACGTGAGTGTGGACGACATTGATCCGGTCACCGGCCTCACGATCAGTCGGCGCGACGGGGACCAGTTGGTGCGTGGCTATGAGGCGGACGTCAGTTGGAGCCTGACCGACGAATGGTTCCTGCTCGGCAGCTACGGCAACGTCCATTCGATCTACACGAATTTTGGTGACGCGAATCCCCAGGCCATCGGTCGCAAGGTGCAATACGTCGCCCCCTACAACGGCAGCCTCACCGTCAAGTTTAGCCCCGCGCGCGGGCTCCTGAAAAACTTTTCCACCAATGTCGGCGTGACCTTCGTCGGTGCGACCCCGACCGAAACGCCGATCGCGGGCGACACGGTGACCGGTCCAGCCGGCCGGCGCACGGTCACTTTTTCCTCCCGCCAATGGGCCCTCACGGTGCCTTCCTACCAGGTCTGGAGCCTCGGCGCCCGTTATGCCCTCCCCAGCAGCCGGAACATGAGCCACACCTTTGCGGTGAACGTGAACAATGCCTTCAACAAGCAATTCATCCGTGCCGGTACCAGCGGAGCCACGCGTATTTTGGCAGGCGACGACCGCGCCGTTTTCCTCACCTATACGATCAACCACAAGGGCACCAAGTTCTGATGCGGCGGGTTGCTCGCGGTGCGCTGCTGGCAGTCGCCCGTTCCGCGCTCGGCCGTCAGCGGTTTGAATCCCGCTGAACTCCTCCCCATGAAACCACGTCGTCCTTTCACCGCCGTTGCCCGCCTGCTCGGTTGGGGCGTCGTCGCCAGCCTCGCCGCGGGGCCTCTCGCGGCTCGCGATCTCAGGGTGGAGAGGCCCGCTCAGCTCGCGAGTGTACTCAAATCCGCCCGGGGCGGCGATATCGTGACGCTCAAGAACGGCGAGTGGAAGGATGCCAAGTTCGTGATCAATCAGGGCGGCAGTGCGGGGAGGCCGATCGAGATCCGGGCCGAGACTCCGGGTGGCGTGCGGCTCAGCGGCACGTCGGCTTTGGAGATCAACGCGCCCTACGTGACGATTGACGGACTGCTGTTCCAGGGCGGCGCGGCGAAGCAAAGTGCGGTGATCCAGTTCAAGTCGCACCACGGGATTGTCCGCAACACCGCGATCATCGACTACAACCCGGCCTCCTTCGCGACCGAGTGCTACTGGGTGTTTTTCGCGGGGGACGACAACCTCGTCGAACGCTGCTATTTCAAGGGAAAGAACAATCAACATCCCCTGATCGGCAACGCCATCGTGGACAGCCGCCGCAACACCGTCCGCGGTTCGTATTTCAAAAACATTCCCTATGTCGCGAATGCCAACGGCCGGGAAATCATCCGGGTCTGGGGCTCGGGGAAAATTGAGGAGCGCGACGACGATGGCGCTTACTTCACCATCGAAGGAAACCTCTTCGACCGCGCCGACGGGGAGGGGACGGAAACGATCTCGTTGAAGTCGAATCACAACGTCGTGCGGAACAACACCGTCATCGCGACGCGTGGCGGCATCAATATCCGGCGCGGAAATTTCAACACGGTCCAAAACAACATCGTGCTCGGCCAAGGGGCCGACGGTGCCCATGGCCTGCGGATGTCGGGACGCGAGAATGTGGTCCAGGGGAATTTTGTCTCCGGCTGCGACTACGGCATCCGGGTCGCCTGCGGCGAGCACATCGCCGACGCGCTGACGCCGAGCTACGCGCCCGACGTAAAGCCGAACGGGCGGAGGACCGCGCAGGTGCGGATTCCGACCTACCCGCAGGTGCGCAAGCTCACGCTCGCCGACAACGTGATGGTCGGAATCTCGGGCCCGGATCTTGAGGTCGGTTCCTCCTATAAGGGCCATTGGCCGGAGTCCCAGCAGGTGTTGCTCCCGGAGGAGTGCCTCATCCGGAACAACCGCTTTGTGCGCCTGCAGGGCGGTTCATCGGTTTTGGTGACGGTGGCAGAGCCGACGCCGCCCTTGGATCGCTTCACCTTCAAGCCGAATGTCTACCGTGGAAACGTCCTGGTGGGCAGCGGGAGCGTCGCGGCCGTGGCCCGTGACGGATTCGCGACCGAGGCCCATCCCGCCGGCTGGTCGGAAGCGCAGGAACACGCGGCGCTTAAACCGCTCACGTCCGAAGACGTCGGCCCGGCCTGGATTGTCGCCCTGCGCAAAGCCGGCGGGCTCGCGGTCGAGAATATTTCGTCCGCGGCGCCGGCTGATCCGATTGAACCGAAAAAGAAAAAGAAGAACCGCGAGAAACCACGCACCACGCTCTGAAAGCCCATTCACCGTCACTCCGCCGTTCCGCTCTCGCCCTGATCCTTCGACTACCATGAAAACGCTGCTCCGATTCATCCTCTGCCTGACCGCCGTCGGCTTGGCCCGCGCCGCGGAACCCGCGCCGGCGCGGCCCAATATTCTCTTCATCGCGGTCGACGATCTGCGGCCCGAGTTCGGCGCGTATGGCGCGAGCTACATCAAGAGCCCCAATCTCGACCGCATCGCGAAGGCGGGCATCACGTTCAATCGCGCTTACTGCCAACAGGCGGTCTGCTCGCCCACGCGCTCCAGTCTCCTCACGGGCACGCGCCCCGACACCACCAAGGTATGGGACCTCGTGACCCATTTTCGCGATGCGCTCCCGGATGTCGTCACGCTGCCGCAGCATTTTAAGAACAACGGCTATTTTGTGCAGGGCATGGGCAAGATTTACCACGGCAGCCTCGATGACCCGCAGTCCTGGTCCGTACCGTCGGCCACGCCCAAGGCGGAAACCTACGCCTTGCCCGAGAACGTGAAGCTCAACGCGCGCCGTTATGGCGTCGACCCCGACGGCGAGAATGCGTCCGCCGCGAAGGGCAAAAAAAGCAAAGCGGCGAAAGCCGCCGGCCCGACGGTGCCCGATGCGATGCCCGCCGCGAAGAATATCCGCGGACCCGCGTTTGAGGCATCCGACGTGCCGGACAATTTTTTCCAAGACGGCAAGGTTGCCGAACTCGCGGTTTCAACGCTGCAGGACATCAGCCAGAAAAAGGAGCCGTTCTTCCTCGCGGTCGGCTTCGTGAAACCGCATCTGCCCTTCATCTCGCCGAAGAAATATTGGGATCTCTACGATCCGGCCAAAATCGACCTCGCGCCGAATAACTACCGTCCGATCGGAGCGCCCGACTACGCGATTCAACCCGGCGGCGAACTGCGCAATTATTTCGGCATTCCCGAGGGCTCCGTGCCCGACGATCTCGCCCGGCAGCTCAAGCACGGCTACTACGCGGCGATCAGTTACATGGACGCCCAGGTCGGCAAAGTGCTCGACGAGCTCGATCGCCTCGACCTGCGCAAGAACACGATCGTCATCCTCTGGGGCGACCACGGTTGGAAACTCGGTGAACACGACGCCTGGTGCAAACACAGCAATTCCGAGAACGACACCAATACGGCGCTGCTCCTATCGGTCCCCGGCATGAAAAACGCCGGCGCGAAGAGCAAGTCCATCGTCGAATTCGTGGACATCTATCCGACGCTCGCCGAACTCGCCGGCCTGCCGCTGCCGCAGCATCTCGAAGGGGTGAGCTTCAAGCCCGTCCTGGACGACCCGCAGCGCGCGTGGAAATCGGCGGCCTTCAGCCAATATCCCCGTAACGCCGGGAAGTCCGGGGTGGGCCAGCTCATGGGCTACGCGATGCGCACCGAGCGCTACCGCCTCGTGGTGTGGGTGGCCCGGGACGACCACGCGAAGATCGATGCGATCGAGCTCTACGACCACACCCTCGACCCGCAGGAAAATACGAATATCGCCAAGGCGCCGGGCAACAACGAACTGGTCGACCGGCTTCTCGTCCAATGGCGCAAAGGCTGGCCGGGCGCAAAACCCGGCGTTGCAGCCAAGCTTTGAGGGCTCGCGTCGCCGCAGGCGACGCCCCTAGATCGTTCGGGCAGGTGGGCGCGTCCGCCCACCTGCCTTGTTTCCCCAGCCCTTACTCCTATGAACCTCCGGAAAGAGATCTGTACCTGCGCGCTCGTGTGGTTGGCTGCTGTTGCCGGCCTGGTGCGCGCGGCGGACCAGCCCAACGTGATTATCATTATGGCCGACGATGTCGGCTACTCCGACATCGGTTGCTATGGCAGCGAGATCGCCACGCCGAACCTCGATGCGCTCGCCGCGGGCGGCGTGCGCTTCACCCAATTCTACAACACGGCGCGCTGCTGTCCGACCCGCGCCGCCCTGCTCACCGGCCTCTACCCGCACCAAGCCGGCATCGGCCACATGATGGGCGACTACGGGATCGACGGTTATCGCGGCGATCTGAACCGTCGCAGCGTGACGATCGCCGAGGCGCTGAAGCCCGCCGGTTACCGCACCTACGCCGCCGGCAAATGGCATGTCACGCCGGGGGACACGCCGAAGGCGCTCGCCGCTCAGCACAATTGGCCGCTGCAACGGGGCTTCGACCGCTTTTATGGCACGATCCACGGCGCGGGCAGTTTCTGGGACCCGAGTTCCCTCGTGCGCGACAATCAACTCATCACCGCGGCCAACGACCCCGAGTATCGGCCGTCCGAGAACTATTACTACACGGACGCGATCAGCGACCACGCCGCGAAGTTTATCCGCGAGCACAAACGCGATCAGGCCGGCAAGCCGTTTCTCCTCTACGTGCCCTACACGGCCGCGCACTGGCCGATGCACGCCCGCGAGCGGGACATCGCGAAATACAAGGGGAAATACGACGACGGTTATGCTCCGGTGCGGGCGGCGCGCTGGGCCAAGCAAAAGCAACTCGGCATCGCCGAGGCCGCGTGGGGCCTGGCCCCGCAGGCCGGCGATTGGGCCAAAGTGAAGAACCAGGAATTTGAGATCCGCTGCATGGAAGTCTACGCCGCGATGCTCACGGTGATGGACGAGGGCATTGGCCGCATTGTCGCCGAGCTCAAGGCGACGGGGCAGTATGACAACACCGTGATTTGCTACCTGCAGGACAACGGCGGCTGCGCCGAGCCCAACGGCCGCACCGGAGCGTTCACGCCACGCCCTGCGGCGCCGACCTTGCCTCCCATGGCGAAGGACGCCCAGCAATTCAGCAGCCGGCCCGACCAGACGCGCGACGGTTATCCGGTGCGCGGCGGCTACGGCGTGATGCCCGGTCCGGCCGACACCTATGTCGCTTATGGCGGCGACTGGGCCAACGTCAGCAACACGCCCTTCCGCGAATACAAGCACTGGCTGCACGAGGGCGGTATCGCGACGCCGCTGATCGTTCACTGGCCCGCGGGAATTTCCCCCGCGCGCCGTGGGAAAATCGATGCCCAACCCGGCCATCTGATCGATCTGATGGCCACCTGCGTCGATCTCTCGGGGGCCCACTATCCCACAAAATTCAACGGCGAGACGATCACCCCCCTGGAAGGCGTCAGCTTGCGACCGGCGCTTCAAGGCAAGTCGCTCCAGCGCGCGCAGCCGATCTTCTGGGAGCACGAAGGCAACCGGGCCGTGCGCGAGGACCGGTGGAAATTGGTTTCAAAGTTTCCCGGCGGCTGGGAACTCTACGACATGACCGCCGACCGGGCCGAATTGCACGACCTCGCGGCGAAAGAGCCCGTCCGCCTGAAGGCGATGGTCGCGAGCTACAACGCGTGGGCCAAGCGGGCCAACGTCGTCCCGTGGCCGGCGAACCCGGCCAACGGCGCCAACAGGAAAAAAGGCCCGGCCACCAAGTCCGGCGAAGAATAACCAACTTTCGTTTACCATGAAACATCTCCTCCGTTCCTTTCTCCTTCTGTTCGGGTGCGCCGCTTTGGGCGCCGCCGACCGGCCGAACATCCTCTGGCTCGTCAGTGAAGACAACGTCTGCACGACGGTCGGCGCCTATGGCGACCCGCTGGCGCGCACCCCGAATGTCGACGGACTGGCGAAGGGCGGGATCGTGTTCGAGCGTTGTTACTCGACGTCCGCCGTGTGCGCGCCGACCCGTTCGAGCATCATCACGGGCCGCTTTGCGAGCAGCATGGGCACGCAGCACATGCGCAGCCAGCGCGCGCTGCCCGAGGACGTGAAGTTTTTTCCGGAGTATCTGCGCGCGGCCGGCTATTTCACGACGAACAATGCAAAGACCGACTACAATACGTCGTCGTCCTGGGCCGCGGCGTGGGATGGGAACAGCAAGACGGCGCATTGGCGGCAGCGCGCGGCCGGTCAGCCCTTTTTCGCGATTTTCAATTTCGAGCAGTCGCACGAGAGCAGCCTGCACCGGAAGGGCGAGGCGGTGACCGATCCGAAAAAAGTCCGCGTGCCGGCGTATTTGCCCGACACCCCGACGGTCCGGGCCGACATCGCGCTCTACTACGACAACGTCGCCCGGGCCGACGCCGCGCTCGGGAAAATCCTGGCGGAACTCAAGGCCGACGGTCTGGCGGAGGACACGATCATCTTCTACTACGGCGACCACGGCGGCGCGGTCTCGCGGAGCAAGCGCTTCCTCTACGAGAACGGCACGCACCCGCCGCTCGTCGCGCATTTCCCGAAGAAATATCAGCACCTCGCGCCCGCCGCGCCGGATTCCCGCGTGAGTGAGCTCGTTAACTTTGTTGATCTCGCCCCGACAGTGCTGAGCCTCGCCGGCGTTCCGTTGCCGGCGCAGTTTCAGGGGCGCGCGATCGCCGGAGCGGCCCGCAAGGCGGCGCCGGAGTTTACCTTCAGTTTCCGCGACCGCATGGACGAGCGCTACGACATGGCCCGCGCGGCCACCGACGGGCGTTTCCGCTACATCCGCAACTATTATCCGAGCCAGCCGTGGGGGCAGCACCTCGACTACCTGTGGAAACAGGCGTCGATGAAGGAGTGGGCCGCGCTCTTCGCCGCCGGCAAACTTAACGCCACGCAGCGCGCCTTCTTCGAGAACAAGCCGGCCGAAGAGCTCTTCGATTGCTCGGCCGATCCCGACAATGTGCGCAACCTGGCGGCCGACCCCGCGGCGCGTCCGCAACTCGTCCGCTTGCGCGCCGCCCTGCGCGCCCACCAACTGGCGATCCGCGACACCGGGTTTATGCCGGAGCCGCTCCTGGTCGCGTGGTCGGGCAAAGGTTCACCCGCCCTCGTCGCGGTGGATGAGAAACGCTATCCGCTCGCGCGCATTCTGGACCAAATCGATGCGCTGCAGATCCCGGCCCAGCCCGACGCGGCCGCGCTGGCCGCGGCCCTGCGGGCGCCGGAGCCGGTGCTCCGCTATTGGGGCGCCGTCGCGGCGCTGCGTGCAGCGACTCCCCCCGATGTCACCGCGCTGCTGGCCGACGCCGAACCGGTGGTGCGACTGGCGGCGGCGGAGGTGCTGCTCCGGCGCGGTGACCATGGTCCTGCCTGGGCGGTCGTAGAGGCCGTGCTGAACGACGGCACGAAAATTGAAGCGCGGCTCTTTGCCGTGAATGTCGTCGCGCGCATTCCGCGCCCGGCGCCAGCGTCGATCGCCGCGGTTTTGGGTCGGCTGGCGGTTTCCTCGTCCGCGGGCGGTGGGGAGAACTACACGGCGCGGGCCGCCGAGGATTTGATCAAGAAATCGGAATAGTCCGGCTCCGCTCTCGCCGCCCGGCGATCATGATCCTCCGTCGAGTGCGGCTCGTTGCGCTCGGCTCGCCCGCGGCGGCCGCGGAAACACCGCATGCCGCCGACGTTCTCTTCCTCGTCGTCGACGATCTGAACCGCGCCGTGGGCTGCTACGGGGACCTGGCCGTGAAGTCGCCGAACTTCGACCGGCGGGCGGCGCGCGGGTGCGGTTCGACCGGGCCCTGTGGTCAGTATCCGTTGGGCAACTCCAGCCGCGGCACGTTTCACCGCGGGCGCCGGTCGGAGACGAGCGGCGTGTATGGAGTGAACCTTCCGGCGCGCATCGCGCTGCCGGACGCCGTGATGTGGCCGCAGTTTTTTTTCCGTCACCGCGGGTAGTTTGCCGCCGGAGCGGGGAAGCTTTTCCACCGCACCAAAGTGAGCGCCGCCGCGTCGTGGGACCTTTCGCCCGGCGCCCCATGGATTGACCAGCGAGGGCGCCCGCACCCGCGACGGGAAAAAAGGGCGCACGATTTTGCGGCGGACGGAGGAAAAGGCCGCCGCCGGGGAACCGTTCTTTCGCGCGGCCGGCTTTCACAAGCCGCACCTGCCGTGGACTGCGCCGAAGACGTTTTTCAACCTTGATCCGCCGGGCAGTCTCACCCCCAGGGCCGAACCTGCACTCCGCGATGTGCCGCCGATTGCGCGGCAAACCGAGCTGTCCGGCTTCGCTCAACCCGACTCGCGCGAGGCCGCGATCCGCGGTTTACTCCGCGGGTGCTTCCTTGAC
>CAJAYO010000874.1 GCA_903948415.1 uncultured Opitutia bacterium
AGCGGCCAGGTTTGCGCCGGCAGCGCTTTGCCCTCGGCGTCCTTGAGCGAGAAGGTCTGCCCTTTTTTCACGGCGCCCTGCGGCCACGGGACCCCGAAACTCACGCCCTCGGCCACGCCCGGCGCGGTCTTGTCGAGCCAGTTGACCGACACCTCGGCACCCACCGCCGCGGCAGCGGCGCAAAAGACGGGAGCGATCAAACGAAGGACGCGCGGGAGTGGAGGCATGGGGAAATTTGGTGACAGGCGGCGAAGGGTGAGGATAGGGCCGACCCGACCACGGGTGAGGCTGCCGCGCCAGACGCACCGGAGCTGGCCCGGATGCGCCCCGTCTTGGCCTTGCGCCCGGACAGTCCGCTCATCCGCCGCTCCCCGCTCCCAGCCCCACTTCTGACTGTCCACGGCGAGCGCACTTGGCATGCTCCCTTCCCCCCGAGCCTGTTAACCTCCCTACCCGTTCGACCCCGTCGACTCCAACCCTCGCCCTTCCTATGCCAACGCTCCCCGCCCTGCTTTCCGCCTCCCGCGGACACCTGACTTTCACCTCCCTTCTGCGGACGGTCGTCCTCCTGACGCTCGCGCTCGCTTCCGGCCGCCTTTTGGCGCAACCCGCCCCGGGCACGATCACGGGTGCGGTCTCGAACGCCAGCACCCAACTCTTCCTCGACCGCGCTGAGGTCAAGGTCGAGGGTACGAAACTCGTCACCCTCACCGACCGCGATGGCACCTACGTCTTGGCCGTTGTCCCGCCCGGCACCTACAACCTCGTCGTCTCCTACGCGGGCCTCGACACCGAGAAACGCAGCGTGACCGTCGGCGCCGGCGCCGCCTCCCGACAGGACTTCGCCCTCACCTCCGGTATCTACAAACTCGATGCCTTCGTCGTCGCCGCCGAAGTCGAGGGCAACGCCGCCGCCGTCAATCAACAGAAGAAATCAGACTTTTTCGTGCAGGCCATTTCCGCCGACACCCTCGGCAACGTCGCCGAGGGCAACATCGGCGAATTCCTCCGCTACGTCCCCGGCATCCAGGTCAACTTCGCCAACGCCGACGCCAGCACCGTGTCGATGCGCGGTCAGGATCCCGAGTCCACCGTCTTCACCTTCGACGGCCAGATCCCCGCGGCCGCCGGCACGCCCCCGCGCTCCAGCACCGGCAGCTCCGATGCCTCCAGCCGCGCCTTCGAGTTCAGCCAGTCCACGATCAACAACATCGAAACCATCGAGGTCTTCAAGGCCCCGCCGCCCTGGATGGCCCCGTCGACCGGCGGCGTCGTCAACGCCGTCACGAAAAATGCCTTCGCGCAAAAAGGCCGCCGCTTCAGCACCACGTTCAATCTCTCCGCCAACAGCGAAATGCTCCGCTGGGAGATGGCCGGTCCCGGCTCGCGCACGACCAACCGCATCAAGCCCGGCGGCAGCCTCAACTACTCCGAGGCCTTCCTGAACAACACGCTCGGCCTCTCCCTCTCCTACTTCGAGAGCAACGTCATCAACCCGAGCCACAACTACGCGATGGGCTACGCGCCGTTCGTCAACGGCACCACCGCCGTCCCGGTCACCGACGCCACGCCGATCGCCGTGCACACCTTCACCCTCGTCGACGGCCCCCAGGTCAAAAACCGCCGCACCCTCAGTCTCAATGGCGACTACAAACTCGGCGCGCACACGGTCCTGAAACTCCGCACCACCGCGAATAATTACCTCAGCCAAAACCGCAGCCACACCTTCCGCGTCCGTCCCGCCGCCACCGGCACCCCCGCCAGCACCGTCGACCTCTCCTCCACGTCCACCAACGGCCTCGTGCGCAACGCCCTCGTCGACGTCTTCAACGACTACAGCGATTCCGTCAGCGCCAACTACGGCTTCGTCGGCGCCGTCGAACACAAGTTCGGCCCGTGGAAAATCGACTACTCCGCCAACTACTCCAAGTCCGACTCCAAGGTCACCGACCTGCCCGCGATGATCCAGTCGATGCAGTTCAACTTGGTCGCCGCCGATGCCGTCACCGTGCGCATCACCGCCGATCCGAACACCCCGGCCCCGCTCTCGCTCGTGCAGACCACCGGCCCCGATCTCTACGACCTCGCCAGCTACCATTCCCGCAAAAGCTTTTCCCTCCAGACCTCGCCCCGCTTCCAAAACGACCGCACGTGGAACCTGAAATTCGACACCCGCCGCAATTTCGCCGAGCTGCGCTTCCCGCTCGAACTCCGCGCCGGCGCCAGCCTCTACCAGCTCCACCGCCGTAAACAGGCCGGCCAGATCGTCCTCCAATACGTCGGCCCCGACGGCATCGCCAACAACGCCGACGACCCCCAGCTCAGCGCCGCCCAGTTCGCCAAGACCACCTACGGCGACAAGTTTCTCTACGGCATCCGCACGCCCCCGCTCGTCGATCCCTACAAATTCGCCGAGTTCATGACCGCGAATCCCAACTCTGTCCAAGACCTGCAGGGCACCAACATCCAGCGGCAGCGCGTCAACACCCAGCAGATGGCGCAGGACGTCACCTCGGCCTACGTCGCCGGCACCGTCAAAGTCAGCTCGAAGCTCACCCTCCTCGGCGGCCTGCGCGGCGAGCAGACGGAGAATTTCGTCCGGGGCGCCATCCGCATCAACTCCCTCGGCCTCCCGATTCTCGCCCAGGGCTTCACCACTACGTCGAAGCCCTATTTCAACGCGATCTACTCCCAGACCCAACGCGCCACGAGCGACTACACGGATTTCTTCCCGAACTTCCAGGCCACCTACCGCTTCACGCCCGAGTTCATCTTCCGCGGCGCCCTCACCCGCTCCATGTCGCGTCCCGGCGTGCAGACCATTCTGCCCAACACCACCGTCAACGACACCGCCACGATTCCAAGTGTCAGCGTGAACAACACCGGCCTGCTCCCGACCTACGCGCGCAACATCGATCTCCAATTCGAGTATTTCACGCAGTCCGCCGGCAAGCTCGAGTTCGGCTGGTTCCGCAAGACGATCACGAACTATATCATCACGAGCACTGACACGATCGAACCGGGCGACGACAACGGCTTCGACGGCCAGTACGCCGGTTACCTGCTCAACACCCAGGACAACGGCGGCAAAGGCCAGTTCGAGGGCTTCGAGCTTTCCGGTCGCCAGAGCCTGCGCCCCTATCTCAAAGCCCTGCCGGAACTGATCCGCGGCTGGGAAGTGTTCGGCGGCTACAACAAGAACACCCAGGGCGAAGCGCCCAACCGCGCCGGCGTGCTCACCAAGCCCCTCGCCCCGAATTTCTACGACTGGAACGCCAACTGGGGCCTCAGCTACATGACGCCGCGCCGGACGTTTTACGTGCAGGTCCGCACGACGATCTTCCCCGAAGCCATCGTGACCGCGCCGACCACGACGGATTTGCGCCCGGTCTACGAGTCGAGCCACCAGCGCTGGGATGCCACGGTCCGCTACACGATCAGCCGCGCCTACTCGCTCGAATTCAACGCCGCCAACCTCACGGACGATTCCTACCTCAACCGCTACCAGGGCGGCCGCAATCTCTCGCGCCGCACCTTCGGCACCAACTACAGCCTGGCCTTCCGCGCCAACCTCGACCAACTCCGCCTCCCCTTTATCGACCGGTAAATCCGACGGAGCGGCGGTTTCCAACCGCCGTCATTTTCCCGAGGCGGCTCCACGCGAGCCGCCTTTTTTCTTTCCACCCTCCGTCCCCCGCCCCGACCCTTTCCGCGTGGCCACCCCCGTCACCTCGCCCCCTCTTTCCCTGCTGTTCACCGGCGCCGCGCTGCTCGTCGCCGCCACGCTCGCGGCCTACGCCCACACCTTTTCCGTTCCCTTCGTCTTCGACGACGTCGCCGCGATCACGCAGAACCCGAGCCTCGCGCAGTTTTCCACCGCGTTGTTCCCGCCCGACGGTCTCTCGGTCTCGGGTCGCCCCCTCGCCAATCTCTCCCTCGCGCTCAACTACGCCCTCTCCCGCGAATCCGTCTGGAGCTACCACGCCCTCAACCTCGCGCTCCACGTCACCAACACCCTGCTCCTCTTCGCCCTCGTCCGTCGCACACTTTCCGGAGGGCGGAGCCTGCTTGCCGCCGATTCCGTCGCCTTCGCCTCCGCTTCGCTCTGGTCGCTCCACCCGCTGCACACCGCCGCCGTCACCTACGTAATGCAGCGCACCGAACTCCTCGCCGCCTGCGCCACGCTGCTGACCCTCTACGCCTTCACGCGCGGCGGCGTCCGCTGGCTCACCATCGCTGTCGTCGCCTGCGCCGCGGGCATGACCGCCAAAGAAACCGCCGTCGTCATCCCGCTCCTCATCCTCGCCTACGACCGCACCTTCATTTCTCGCTCGTGCGCCACTGCTCTCCGCACGCGCCCCGCGTTCTACGCCGCCCTCGCCGTCCCGTGGCTCGTCCTCGCCGGGCTCGTCCTCGGCACCGAAAACCGCGGCGCCTCCGCCGGCTTCGCCTCGGCTCTGCCCTGGTCCGACTACGCCCTCACCCAACTCTCCGCCGTCCCCCACTATCTGCGGCTCGCCGTCTGGCCGGCGCCGCTCGTCTTTGACTATGGCGCAACCGTCATCACTTCGCCCGCGCGCGTTCTTCCCGGTGCCCTCGTCCTCGTCGCCTTGGTGACGGCCACCCTCGTCGCGCTCCGTCGCTGGCCCGCCGTCGGCTTCTGCGGCGTCTGGTTCTTCGCCCTGCTCGCGCCGACCTCCAGCTTTGTCCCCATCGCCACGCAGACCATCGCGGAACACCGCGTTTACCTCGCCCTCGCCGCCCCGCTCGCGCTGCTCGCCGTCGCGCTCCACCGGTGGCTGCCCCGTCGCGTTCTCTTCGCCACCGTCCCCCTTGCCCTGGCGCTCGGCGCGGTGACCTTCGCCCGCAACGCCGACTACCGCACCCTCCTTTTCCTCTGGCAGGACACCGTCCGCAAAGCCCCGGCCAATCCCCGGGCGCACTACAACCTCG